>NZ_JBKZWT010000081.1:0-14035 GCF_047759905.1 Sinomonas sp. G460-2
TGAGTCCGCGCCGACCGTCCCGTTGGCCGCAGACCTCGCCGCGACGCAGCGCCGGCTGCGCCTGAGTCCGAGCGCGCTCGAGGAGGCCCTGACCCTCGATCTCCGGAAGCCCAATCAGCTTGCGCGGTCGGTGCTCCTGCACCGTCTGGCCCTGCTCGGCGTGCCGTGGGGCCGCCCCGTCGAGGCCGGCCGAACTACTGGGACTTTCAAGGAGGCGTGGACCCTGCTCTGGCAGCCGGAATTCGCCGTCGCCCTCGTCGAGGCGAGCCGTTACGGCACGACCGTGGCCTCCGCCGCCGCGACCCGCGTGGCCGAGCGCGCGCAGGGCTCCGAAAGCCTCGCGGACCTCAGCGATCTGCTCGCGAGCTGCCTCCTGGCAGACCTGCCCCACGGGATTGGCCACGTCGTAGCGGTGCTGGCCGAGCGCGCCGCACGGCAGCCGGACGTGCCGGAGCTCCTCGGGACGATCGCGCCGCTCGCCCGGACCTGCCGCTACGGTAACGTGCGCGGCGTCGACGTCGCGGAGGTCCGGCGGATCCTCGACGCCACTGCGGTCCGGGCCTGCGTGGGGCTGCCGACGGCGTGCGCCGGGCTCGACGACGAGGCCGCGGCGGTGATGCGGCGGGCCATTGACTCTGCCCAGATGGGGCTTTCGCTGGTGCCGGACCTCCCGCTCGGCGACTGGCACCGGGCGTTGGGGGCCATCGCGGGTTCGGAGCACATCCATGGGTCCGTCGCCGGGCGAGCCACCCGACTGCTTCTCGACGCCGGCAAGGTCGACGGCGACGAGGTCGCCGCTCGGCTGAGCCGCCGGCTCTCCGTGGCGACGCCCGGGCCCGAGGCCGCGGCGTGGCTGGACGGCCTGCTCTCCGGCAGCGCCGTGCTGTTGATTCACGATCGCCGGCTTTTGCGGCTCGTCGACGCGTGGGTCGCCGGGGTGCAGGATGAGGTCTTCGAGGATGTCCTGCCGTTGCTGCGGCGGACCTTTTCGAGCTTCTCGCGTCCGGAGCGACGGGAGATCGGCGAGCGGCTCAGCCACGCGGCCGATCCGTCGGAGCAGGCCGAGACCGAGCCGCTCGACCTCGTGGGCGCCGGTCCGGCCATCCGGACCATGGCCCGATATCTCGGATGGGAGACGACCGCGTGAGCGATGACGAGGCCGAGGGCCGAGGACGGCACGGCCGCTGGCGTCTGATCCTTGGCGGCCGTGACGCCGACGGCATCACGATCGACACCAGGGGAAAGCGCGTGGAGCTTTCGGCCGATGACGCGCGCCGGGATCAGGCGCTCGAGGCGCTGTACGAGGAGAGGCCGAAAGGCCCCGGGAGCATGAGCGCGTCGAGTCCGCGCGTGGCCCGGTGGCTCGGCGACATCCGGTCGTACTTCCCGACGACGGTGGTCCAGGTCATGCAGGCCGACGCCATGGATCGGCTCGGACTCCGCCAGCTGCTCCTCGAGCCGGAGATGCTGCGCACCGTGCAGCCCGACATCGGGCTCGTGAGCACGCTCATCGGGCTGGGCCGCGTGATCCCGGAGCGCTCCCGCGAAACCGCACGCCAGGTGGTCCGCAGCGTCACGCGGGAGCTCGAGGAGCGGCTGCGCGCGAAGACCGTTCAGGCGGTCACCGGGGCGCTGAACCGCGCCGCGCGGACCCGACGGCCCCGGCACCGCGACATCGACTGGAATCGCACGATCGCCGTCAACCTCAGGCACTATCAGCCCGAATATCGGACGGTCGTGCCCGAGCGGCTCGTCGGTTACGCCCGGAGCACGAGCGAGGTGCAGCGCGAGATCATCCTGTGCATCGACCAGTCCGGGTCCATGGCCGAATCGGTCGTGTACTCGAGCGTCTTCGGGGCGGTCCTCGGCTCGCTACGGTCGGTCCGCACTCGCCTCGTGGTCTTCGACACCGAGGTCGTGGACCTGACCGATGACCTGGACGACCCGGTCGACGTGCTGTTCGGGGTGCAGCTGGGCGGCGGCACGGACATCAACCGGGCGCTCGCCTATTGCCAATGCCAGGTCGCCCAGCCGTCCGAGACGATCGTGGTGCTCATCAGCGACCTCTACGAGGGCGGAATCGCGGAGGAAATGCTCCGCCGAGCCGCCTCGATCGTTGGATCTGGCGCGACCCTCATCGCCCTCCTGGCGCTGAGCGACAGCGGCCATCCATCCTTTGACGCGAACCACGCGGCGGCGCTCGCGGGGATCGGGGTGCCCGCCTTCGCCTGCACGCCTGACCAGTTCCCCGATCTCATGGCCGCGGCGATCGAGCGCCGAGACATCGGCGCGTGGGCCGCCGCACAGGGCATCGTGACGAACCACGAGGGCCAATAGCAGGCGGACGAGCAGCGCAGGAGCGCGTCACCCGGTCCGGGCAGCAAGCGCCGCACGGATCACCGGAGCCGTGAGCGACCGGAACAGCTCGTCGAGTTCGGCGGGGGCCAGGGCAGATCCGTTGGCCACCCACCAGCGCAGGCACACCAGACAGCTCGCCACGGAGTTGCGGGCCAAGAGATCCAGCGGAACAGCGAGGGGCCGGTCCGGCCCGAAGAGGGCGCGCAGCTGTGCGGCGGCGGTGTCGTGGAGGACGGTTTCCAGTCGCGACATCACGGTGCCCGAGGCATCATGGGCCAGCAGCGCAGTGAGAAGGGGTCGCTCGTCGGCGACGTGCTGGAAGAGCAGCTCGCTGAACGGGAGCGGCCGCTTGAGCGTCGGCTGGCGCCCCGCGCCGGCCCTGTCGACGAGATCGCGCATCCCGGCGAGCGACTCGTCCAGCAGGTCGTCCTTGTCCGAAAAGTGCGCGTAGAACGTTGAGCGCCCAACATCGGCCCGATCGATCACGTCTTGCACGGTGATCGCTTCGTACGGGCGCTCGGCCATGAGGGCAAGGAGGGCTTGCGTGAGCGCGGCGCGGGTCCGGCGGATCCGACGGTCTTCGGTGCGGGTCATTTTGCCTCGTTTCGGCACGGCTTGATCCTGGTTCGTCCATAACTGGCCATTCCGGCGGGTTTTGTCGATTGCCGAGGAGCATTGCTGGAGGCTATGAAGTATAACGGACACTTTGTTCGATAACGTTCCCGGCCCTGCACCCGGGCCTTCACGCGAAGGAGCCACGATGCCGTCACTGGACACCGCGCCGTCACTGGACACCGCGCCGTCGGAAGCTGTTCTCCGAGCCCGCGGGCTGCGGAAGGACTACGCCCTCGACGGCACCGTCTTCCACGCTCTCGCGGGCATCGACCTGGAAATCGCGGCCGGAGAATTCGTGGCCGTGTTCGGCCGGTCCGGCAGCGGCAAGACGACGCTGCTCAATCTGCTCGCGGGCATCGACGTTCCGAGCAGCGGCGAAGTTGAAATCGCCGGGACGCGCGTAGACCAGCTGAGGGGGTCAGCCCTCGCGGCGTGGCGCGGCCGCTCGATCGGACTCGTCTTCCAGTTCTTCCAGCTCCTTCCCACGCTCACAGTCGTGGAGAACGTCATGCTTCCGATGGACCTGTGCGGCAACGCCCCGGTGCGGGAACAGCGCGCTCGAGCCATGGCACTGCTCGACCGGGTGGACATCGCCGATCAGGCTCACAAGCTCCCGGCTGCGCTGTCCGGGGGCCAACAGCAGCGCGCCGCGATCGCACGCGCCCTCGCGAACGATCCTCCACTCGTGCTCGCCGACGAACCGACCGGAAACCTCGACTCGGCGACGAGCGACCGGATCCTCGACCTGTTCGCCGAGCTCGCGCGCGATGGCCGCGCCGTCGTCATGGTGACCCACGAACGCGACGTATCCCGGTGGGCGAGCCGCGAAGTGGCCTTGCTCGACGGACGCATCACGCGCGACCACCAGCTCGTCCGGGCGGTGGACTGATGCGGCCCCGCTGGCGCAAGATGGCGCGCGATCTATGGGCCGCGCGCGGGCGGACCGTGGCCATGATCGCGGCCATTGCCCTCAGCGTGGCCGCCGTCACCGCCTTCCTCGCCGCCGCGTCGATCCTCAGCACCGAGATCGACGCGAACTACCGCGCGGCGAACCCGGCGTCGGCAACGCTTCACCTCACCCGTTCCATCGGACCCGAGCAGCTCGCCGTCGCGCGCGCAACGCCGGGCGTGACCGACGCGGCAGCCCGGTCGACGGTCGCCGCCCGCATCCGCGTCCAGGGCGGGCCATGGCAATCGCTCCTGCTGTTCGTGAGCGCGGACGGCGACCCCCAACGGGTCGCGTCCGTGCGCGTCGAAGCCGGCAGCTGGCCGCCGCCTGCCGGTCAGCTTTTCCTCGAGCGCACCGCCCTGCCGTTTCTCGGCGTGCACGTCGGCGACCGCGTCGAAGTGCTCGCCCCATATGGCCGACTCACGACGTTCGACGTCGCCGGGGCAGTGCACGACGGCGGAGTCGCGCCTGCCGATCAAGAGCGCACCGTCTACGCGCGGACGACGACGGCGGCGCTCGCCGAGATGGGCCTTCCGACGGGTCTCGACGAACTCGAGATCGCGGTCGGCGGACCGGGCGGCCCCAGCGGAGACGCCGCTCAGATTGAGGCCGTCGCCCAGGACCTTGCGTCTCGGCTCGGCGCAGCGGGGTATCCGACGACGTCGATCGACGTGCCGCCGCCGCTCCGGCATCCGCATTACGGCCAGATGGCCATGGTCGCCACCTCGATGCTGCTGTTCGGCGCACTCTCCTTGCTGATGAGCTCGATCCTCGTGGCGGCGATGATCGGTGGCACGCTCACCGCCCAGATCCGTCAGATCGGCGCGATGAAGGCCGTCGGCGCAACGACGTCCCAGGTGTTCGGGATGTACCTCACCATGACCGCGGTGATCGCTGGTCTGGCGACGGCCATCGCCGTCGCGCCGGGCCTGCTGCTGGGCCGATTCATCGCGGGCCTTGGCGGCTCGATGCTCAACCTCGATATCGACCCGACCACGATGTCGCCCCTCGTGATCGTCGTTGCGATCGCGGCCGGCGTCCTCGTTCCCGTGCTCGTCGCGGTTCCCGCCCTGCTCCGCGGGACCCGCCGGACCGTCAGGGAGGCCATCGACGATCACGGGACCGAACCCGTCGGCGCGACCGCCCGGCTCCTGACCGTGCTGCGCCGCCTTCCGCTGGGCCGCGACACAGCGATCGCGGCACGCGGACTGCTTCGCCGCCCTGGCCGGTTCGCCCTCACGGTGGGCATGCTCGCCCTCGCCGGCGCCGGCGCGATCACGGGCCTCAACACGTCCATCGGCTGGGACCGTCTCGTGCAGAGCGGTCTCGACGCCCGCGCCTACGACGCCGAAGTTCGGTTCGCCGGTCCCGTCGCCACGGCGTCCCTCCGCGAGATCACGGACGCTGTCCCCGGCGTCTCGCGCACAGAGCCCCTGCGAGCGCTGCCCGCGACCGTCCACGGCGCCGCGCCCGTCGACGTCGTGCACGTGTATCCCGATGACGCGCACGGCAGCCTCACGATGGTGGCCCCGCCGCCGAACGCCTCGTTCACCGCGCCGCCGATCGTGGCCGGGCGATGGCTGCGCGACGACGACATGGAAGCCGTGGTCCTCACGACCTTGGCGGTCGCGCAACAGGCGCCGGCCGCCGTCGTCGGCGATCGCCTTCCGTTGACGGTCAACGGAAGGACGTCGAGCTGGACGATCGTCGGGATCGCGCAGGAGTTCGGCACCCAGGGAACGGCCTACGTCACGAGCGCCGAGTTCACCGCGGCCAGCGGCACTTCCGCCGATGCGGCCACGATCCTTCGGCTTGGCGCCGCCGGGACCACACAGGCGGACCGAAGCCACGCCCTCGACGGGTTGACCGCGGTCCTCGACGCCAAGGGGCTCCCGGTCGAACGCGCGTTCACCACCGACGCTCTCAGGGCGGCCCTCGATGGTCACGTCTTCGTCCTCGTCGAAGCGCTCTTCGTCATCGCGGCGATCATGGCGATCGTCGGGCTCCTCGGGCTCAGCACTTCGCTCAGCACGAGCGTCACCGAGCGCACCCGCGAATACGCCATCATGCGCACGATCGGGGCGACGGGAGGATTCATCCGCAGCACGGTTGTCATCGAGGGCGTGCTCACCGCGAGCGCGGCGCTCGTGCTCGCGATCATCGCCGCGATCCCCGCGGGCGCCGCGCTCGGCGTCTTCATCGGCCAGAACGCCTTCCGGCAGGACCTGCCCTTTACCTATGCCCCTGCCCCGCTGCTCATCTGGTCGTTGCTGAGCCTCGCGGGGGCGGTCGTCGCGACCATCGCAGCCGCAAACCGAGCGGCCCGCCTCACCGTCAGTCGGGCCCTCACGATCAGCTGAGGCGACAGACCCAATCCCCCGCCGGCCAACGCCGGCGCCGAACGAAAGGAAGCCCGCACATGACCCGCCGCCGCCTTCGAATCGCTCTTCTGGCCGTCGTCGCCGTGATCCTCGTCCTGGCGACGATCCACTTCACGATCAACGGATTCCCAGAACTCGGTTCGCTCAACCCACACGCCAAGTGACCGCCCATCGCAAGCCCGTCATCAGACCGTCGGACCCCAAGGAGCACCTCATGCCCATCTCCACTCCCACAACGCAGCCGGCGCCCGTCGTCGTCGGTCGTTGGGCCGTCGTCCCCGTCATCGACGCCGTCGGACCCGCCATGCAGGCGCGTGCCGCCTTCCCGGCTCTGCCGCCCGACGAGCTCACGGCCCTTCTCAACGAGTTTGGCGACGCCCACTCGACATCGGACCGCGGCCAACTCATCCTGGCCTCCCAGGGGTTCGTGATCCTCGGGCCGGGGCGCGTCATCCTCGTCGACACGTGCCTCGGCGGCCCCAAGGTCCCGGGCGGGACCGGCATGCGCGGGTTCAGCTCCCGCTGGCTCGCATCACTGGAGGCGGCCGGGGCGCCAGCGGAAACAGTGGACACGGTGATCAACACGCACCTGCACCACGACCACGTCGGCTGGAACACCCGCCTCGGAGACGACGCGGCCCTGACTGCCACGTTCCCCGCCGCCCGCTACCTCGTAGCCCGCGCCGACTACGAACACTTCGCCGGCTCCTCCGGGACGCCGCCACAGCGGCACATCGAGGAGTGCATCGCGCCGCTCGATCGTGCGGGCGTCCTCGAGCAGGTCGCCGGCAAGGTGAGGATCGACGACGGCGTGCGGCTCGTTCCGGCGCCCGGCCACACACCGGGGCACATGGTCGTCGAGGTCTCGGGAGACGGGCGCCGGGTCCTGCTCGCGGGAGACCTCATCCACCATCCGCTTCAGCTGCGCCGCCCCGACGTCTCGGCCGCCATGTGCGTCGACCCGCGCCTTTCGGCCGCGACTCGCCTCGAGGTGCTGGACCGCTACGCCGACACGGACACAGTGTTCCTGGCGAGCCACCTCCCGCGGGGCGGTGTGCTCCGTCGCGACGGCGACGCGTTTCTGCTGGAGACCGAAGGGCCGCGCCACGGTCTCATCTGAGCCCTTCGAGGGATTGCCGTGCTTCCCTGGTCAGACTGCCGGATCCTGGTCAGACTGCCGGATCTTGGATCTTGCCGAGAACCTGGGACAGAAAGACGAGTTCTTCGTCGCTCAGCCGGGACGCGAAGTGCTCCTCGATCGCCCGCAGGTAGACCGGGGCGGAACGGCGGAACTCGGACAGCCCTGCGTCGGTGATGACCGCGAATGCCGAGCGCCGGTCGTCCGGATGGCCTTCTTTGCCCACGAGGCGACGGGCAGCCAGTTCGTCGACGAGGCGGCTGACCCGCGACCGGCTCAGAACGACGCGTTCCGCAAGGTCGGTCATTCTGAGCCGGCCGTCTGGCGCGGCTGCCAGTTCGAGCAGTACGTCATACCAGGACAGCGGCAGGCCGGTCTTGCCTTGGACTTCCCTGTCGAGGACCGGGACGAGCGCAGCGTGCACGCGGAGCAGCGCGCCCCAGGCGTCGGAGGCAAGCTTCCTGCGAGGTGGCATGGCGTCCACCCTACTCGGGATTGTGTGCGCACGCACGCATCCGTATAGTTGTGTGCGCACGCACCTAACTATGAAAGGAAGACACCCCTCATGACAGAACTCATCGGCCGGGACGAACTCAAGGCGGCCATCGACTCCGGAACCGTGACCGTCGTCGACGCGCTCGGGGGCATGTACTACGAGCAGCAGCACCTTCCGGGCGCGCTGCCGCTCGTCGAAGCCGACGTCGCGGCGCAGGCACCGAGCCTGCTGCCGGACAAGGCGGCGGCGATCGTCACCTACTGCTCGAACGAGACGTGCCCGAACAGCCAGGCCGTCGCGAACCTCCTGACGGCGGCCGGGTACAGCAACGTCCGCAAGTACAGGGATGGCATCCAGGACTGGGTGGAAGCCGGCCTGCCGGTCGAGTCCGGGGTGTTCGCGCGCGCCTGACGCGTTCGGACATTCCTCTCCGGGCCCCGCCGCTGGCCACCCTGTCCGCGGCGGGGCCCCAATCCCTACGAACCCCGCTCAGCCTTGCGGCGGGTGCTCGACGTCGAGCTCGACTCGTGACGCGGCGAACCGCGTGACGCCCAGCTGTAGCGGAGTGCCATCGGGCAAGGCGTCGAGGGCGCGGACTACGAGCACGACAGAGCCGGCGGGGAGCTGCAGCTCCTCGGCTTCCTCCGCCGTGGCATGCCGGCCGCCCACAGTGGTCGAGGCGCGCACATAGTCCTCGATGCCAAGTGCCCGGAGTGCGCCGGTGATTGTGCCTTCGGCAGCGAATTTCTCGGGAAGGCCCGGGACGAGCTCGGCCACGTACCATTGCGTTCCGCGCGAGATCGGGAGCCCGTTGACCGAACGGATCATCTCCAGGCGGAGCGCAGGTCGGCCGCCCAGACGCAGCCTTTCCGCGATATGGGCGGGCGGGTCCGATTCGAGGGCCCAGTCCAGCAGGCGCCCGGACGCGGTGCCGCCCCTCGCGAGGCTGTCGCTCAGTCGAGTGCGGGTGCCGATGCGGTGCACGAGCACTGTGTGGTCGGCGACGAAGGTGCCGCTGCCGCGGCGGGAGACCACGAGCTGTTCGGACGTGAGGGCCGCGATGGCCTGCCGGACCGTGTTGCGGTGAACCCCGAAGCGCTCGGCCAGTTCATTCTCGGAAGGCAGCCTCGTCCCCGGAGGGCTCGCTCCGTCGACGATCTCGCGGCGCAGCTCCTCGGCGATCAGCCGCCACGTCGAGTATCCACTCGGCGACCTGCTCTGCATCGTCATCTCGTAGCTACCGTCATCTCGAAGCAACCCTATAGGAACGGTTTCAGCGGTTCCCCCGATGTTCTCTCATAAGTTCCCCGATTGTTCACCAAGGCCGCACATCCGGCGGGTAACGTGAAGTTATCTAGATATCTAGACAACTTCTCGGAGGACGTGTGAGCCCACAGATGACGCAGCCCGGACGTGCGAGCAAGCAGATCCAGCTTCGACAGAGCTGGATGCGTACGCTGGCGATGGCCAGCAGGCCGGCGCTCGAGCGGGCCTGGGCCCACTGGGCTCCTCAGCCGGCCGTCGAGCTGATCCGTGGGCCTCAGGCCGGACTCGTCATGGTGCGCAGCCGCATCGACGCGGGCGGGGCCCGCTTCAACCTCGGGGAGGCAACGGTGACCCGGGCGACCGTACGGCTGCACGGCGGCCCCCTCTCGGCCGACGCTGTCGGCAGCGCCTACGTGCTCGGCACCGACCTTGAGCACGCGCGCCTCGCGGCGATCTTCGACGGGCTACTTGCCGACGAGGGGCAGCACGACCGTGCCATGGCCGAAGTCGTCGCGCCACTGCAACTGGCCCAGACCCAACGCGACGCCGCTCGCCGCGCCGAGGCCCGGACCACCCAGGTGGACTTCTTCACCGTCGCACGGGAGCACGAGTGATCGGCTCGGCGGGCCGCTCGCCCGCGATCCCGTCCCCCGGCTTCGTCGATCCCCCACGCGACGCGCAGCACGCGTTCCGCGCGATCCTCGACGCGCTCGCCCGCCCCACGCGGAGTTTCCCGCTCAAGAGTCCCCCGCAGCCTCCGGCAGCGCTCGGCCGGGGCCTCGCCGCCGTCGCACTGACCGTCCTCGACGAAGACTGCACGGTATGGCTCGGCGGCGATCTGGATGACCCCGAGGTCACGGCGTGGCTCGACTTCCACGCCGGAGCACGACGCGTCGAAGCATCCAACGCCGACTTCGTGTTCGCATCGCCCCGGTCCCTGCCGCTGCTCGACTCGCTGCGGCTCGGGACCGACGAGGCGCCGCACCTTTCGACGACCGTTGTGCTCGACGTGCGCGGATGCCAGGGCGCGCGGCGCTTCAGCGCGGAAGGACCGGGCATCAACGGCGCGGCCGTGGTCGACGCACCGTGGGCCGACAGTGCCTTCGCCGAGCAGTGGCGGCGAAACGCCGCCCTCTTCCCGCGCGGCGTCGATCTTCTGCTCGTCGATGCGGACACGATCTCTGCGCTGCCGCGGACCACGCGGCTCACACCCACCCCCGACGGACAGGAGGACTGAGCGATGTACGTCGCGGTCAAAGGCGGAGAAAAAGCGATCGCCAACGCACACGCTCTCCTTGCGAAGGAGGGGCGCGGCGACGGGGAGGTTCCTGCAATCCCCCACGAGGCCGTCGCCAGCCAGCTCGCGGTGCTCGTGGCCCGCGTGATGAACGAGGGCTCCCTCTACGATCGGGAGCTCGCGTCCCGCGCCGTCCTGCAGGCTCAGGGCGATGTGCTCGAGGCGGTCACGCTCGTACGTTCCTACCGCACGACGCTCCCGCGCTTCGGCTAACGCTTCCGGTCGACACGTCGCGGCTTCCACCGCAGCGGCGCGTCTCGGCGACGTTCAAAGATCTGCCGGGCGGTCAGCAGCTTGGCGCGACCTTCGACTACACCCACCGCCTCTTCGCGGACCGGGGCGACGAGGAGACCGCGCTGGCGGATGCGGTGAGCGGTACGGCCGACGGTATGGCTAGCAGTACGGCCGACGGCGAGACGATGCCGCGCGTCGCCGACCTGCTCGGCACCGAGTCGCTCATGGAGCCCGAGCGGCCCGAAGGCTTCGATGACCCCGAGCCGGCCGACCTCACGCGGGAGCCAACACTCTTCCCCATGAGCCGCGCGGAACGCCTCCAAGCCCTCGCGCGCGGGGACGAGGGATTCCTCCTCGGCCTCGGATACTCGACCCAGCGCGGCTTCGGGCGCACCCATCCGTTTGCAGGCGAGATCCGCGTGGGCGAAGTGGAGGTCGAGTTCGAGGCGCCGGAACTCGGCTTCGCGGTTCCGCTCGGCCGCATCGAGGTCACCGAGTGCCAAATGATCAATCAGTTCACCGGGAACGATGAAACCCCCGCCCAATTCACGCGGGGCTACGGCCTGGTCTTTGGCCGGGCCGAGCGCAAGGCGATGTCGATGTCCCTCGTTGACCGCGCACTCCGCGCCGACGAGTTCGGCGAGCGCATCGTGGCTCCCGCGCAGGACGAGGAGTTCGTGATCCACCACGCCGACAACGTTGAGGCAACCGGATTCGTGGAACACCTCAAGCTGCCGCACTACGTCGACTTCCAGGCAGAACTCGGCCTGGTGCGCCGGCTCAATGCGGAATTCCGGGAGCGGGTGGAGGCCGCACCGGAGGCCGGCCCGCAGGAGATGGAGACGCTGGCATGACGGAGACGCAGGCAACCCCGCAGCCCGTCTACAGCGTGGGCTACCTCGACGAGCAGACGAAGCGGATGATCCGCCGGGCCCTGCTCAAGGCTGTGGCGATTCCCGGGTTCCAGGTGCCGTTCGCCTCGCGCGAGGTGCCGATGCCGCGAGGCTGGGGCACCGGCGGAGTCCAGGTCACGGCGGCGATCATCGGCGGAGACGACGTGCTCAAGGTCATCGACCAGGGCGCCGACGACACGACGAACGCCGTCTCGATCCGCGCCTTCTTCGCGAAGGTGGCGGGCGCGAGCACCACAACGCGCACCGACGAGGCGACGATCATCCAGACTCGTCACCGAATCCCGGAGAGCGAGCTGACCGAGGGGCAGACGATGGTCTACCAGGTGCCGATCCCTGAGCCGCTGCGGTTCCTCGAGCCGCGCGAGACCGAGACCCGGCGCATGCACGCGCTCGAGGACTACGGTCTGATCTACGTGAAGCTCTACGAGGACATCGCCAAGTACGGCCACATCGCGACGACGTACGCCTACCCCGTGATGGTCAATGGGCGATACCTCATGGACCCCTCCCCAACGCCGAGCTTCGACAACCCGAAGCTGCACCAGAGCCCGGCTCTGCACCTGTACGGCGCGGGTCGCGAGAAGCGCATCTATGCGGTGCCTCCGTACACGGACGTGGTGAGCCTCGGGTTCGAGGATCATCCGTTCGAGCCGCAGCGCTTCGATCAGCCGTGCGCAGTCTGCGGCTCGACGGGCGTGTACCTCGACGAGATCATCACGGACGATTCGGGCGGCGTCATGTACGCCTGTTCGGACACCGATCACTGCGAGCGCACGGCGGCCGTATCGGCTGCCGTCTCGGAGGCATCCGCTCGCGCCGACGGGACTGATGAGACTGACGAGACCCAGGAGGCGCACGAATGACGCTCGAGCAGCTCAGCCTCGGGGCCGACGAGCGGCCGCTGCTCGAGGTTCAGGGCGCGAGCCATCGCTACGAAGACCGCTATGGATGCCGCGACGTGAGCTTCGCCCTGTGGCCAGGCGAGGTCCTCGCCGTCGTCGGCGAGTCCGGCTCGGGCAAGTCGACGCTCTTGGGGACGCTCTCGCAGCGCCTCAAGCTCAGCGAAGGGAGCATCCGCTACCGCCTCGCCGACGGCGCCGCCGTCGAACTCGCCGAGCTCAGCGAGAGCCGCGTGCGCCGGCTATGGCGCACTGAGTGGGGCTTCGTGCATCAGAACGCGGCCGACGGCCTGCGCATGCACGTGAGCGCGGGCGGCAACGTGGGAGAGCCCCTCATGGCGACCGGCTGGCGGCACTACGGCAGGATCCGCGCCGCCGCGGCCGAGTGGCTCGAACGGGTGGAGATCCCGGCACATCGCATCGACGACACCCCGGCCTCGTTCTCGGGTGGCATGCGCCAGCGGCTGCAGATCGCCCGCAACCTCGTGGTCTCGCCGCGGCTCGTCTTCATGGACGAGCCGACGAGCGGTCTCGACGTCTCGGTCCAGGCACGCCTCCTCGATCTGCTGCGGTCCCTCGTCGCCGAACTCGGCCTCGCGGTCGTGATCGTGACCCACGATCTCGCGGTCGCCCGCCTGATCTCGCACCGCACTCTGGTCATGAAGGACGGGCGAGTAATCGAGTCCGGCCTCACCGACCGCGTGCTCGACGATCCGCAGGCCGCCTACACGCAACTGCTCGTTTCCTCGATCCTGCAAGGATGACCGTGACACGCATCAGCCCGACCCCCGCCGAGCCGACCCTCGCCGTTTCCGGCGTTGACAAGACCTTCACCATGCACCTCCAGGACGGAAAGCAGCTACCTGTGCTGCGCGGAGTGACCTTCGAGGTGTACTCGGGCGAGTGCGTCGTGCTCGGCGGCACGTCCGGCGCGGGCAAGAGCACGATCCTCAAGATGGTCTATGGCAACTACGCTGCCGACGGCGGGAGCATCCTCGTGAACGCGGGCGTCCCCGTGGATATTGCCTCGGCAGATCCGCGACGGGTCCTCGCGGCTCGCCGGGACTCGCTGGGCTACGTCAGCCAGTTCCTGCGCTGCGTCCCGCGCGTCCCGGCGCTTCAGGTAGTCGCCGAGCCCCTCACGGAGCGTGGGGTAAGCATCGCCGAGGCACGTGACCGCGCCGCCGCGCTGCTCAAACGCCTCGCGATCCCCGAGCGGCTCTGGTCGCTCCCACCCGCGACCTTTTCGGGCGGCGAGCAGCAGCGCGTCAACATCGCCCGCGGATTCATCACGGACCTGCCGCTGCTCCTGCTCGACGAGCCAACCGCGTCCCTCGACGCGGCCAACCGCGACGTCGTCGTCGGGCTCATCGCCGAGAAGCGCGCCCGCGGCGTCGCGATGCTCGGGATCTTCCACGACGCCGAGGTGCGCTCGCGGGTCGCCGACCGCGTCATCGACGTCGAGCATTTCGCGCCGCTTCTCGAGGC
>NZ_JBKZWT010000082.1:0-13895 GCF_047759905.1 Sinomonas sp. G460-2
CCGCGCGAGCAGGTGCTGGAGCCAGAACACGGCCGTGCCTCGTACGCCGACGCCTGCGTCATGCCCCCACGTGACGGTCAGGCGGCTTGCGCCGCCCTCCGCGGGGGCGATGCGGACCTCTGCGCCCCCTCCGCGGCAGTAGTTGCTGTGCTCCGTGACCCACGTGACGTGGCCCGGTTCCGACCAGTCGTAGCGCTCGATGTTCCAGATCCCGAACCGCGGCGTCCCCTCGCGCACGAGGGCGTGCGTTTCACCGTGCTCGAGGACCCGGTAGGTCGAAGGGTCGAGCGTGATCTTCCATACCTCGAGACGGCGCTCGCTGAAGTCCGTGAAGGCGCGGAATGCCTGCTCGGGAGTGGCGGGGGTGTCGAGCGTGAAGTGGAGTCGCATGGGACCCCTTGGTGAAGGGAGGGTGGGGAGTGCTGGGTGTTGGGGCGGCCGGGTGTTAAACGGCGCGGGCCCTGGTTAGCGGGTTCCGCTTCCCAGGGCCCTCTTCCGTTCGCACCCGGATCCACTGGAGGCTGAAGTGGACCCGTTAACAAGCATATGACAGATCTGTCATGTGTCCAGTGGTGGCGGTCAATGAATTTTTAGATTCGCGACCTCAGCCCTCTTCTTCGCCGTCCTCGGTGAAGACCCACTCGAACATGTCGAACGTGAACTCGGAGAACGTGCCGTCCTCGGAGACCCACTCGCCGCGGGCGTTGTTCTTCCGGAAGACAATCGGGTCCGGGACGCGCAGATCGCCCGTGCGGAAGCCCCACGTGAACTGCTCTTCCTCGTCCTCGAGGAACATCAGGAAGCCCTCGTCGTCGACCTCCAGCTCCTCGGGGTCCCAGAAGTAGTGGTACGCCTCCATGAGCTCCGAGCCCCCGAGAGCGAGGTAGAACTCGCGCAGCGCGAGCGGGATGGTGAACGCGTGCTCCTCGAGTGCCTCGTCGAGCTCGCCCTCCGCGATCCCGTCGTTCGGCCGCCACGGGTCGCCGAGGTACTTGGGGACAAGCGCGCGGAACTTCTCCAAGAACATCTCGCTCATGACCTCAATCCTAGCCATTCGAGACGGCGGAGGATTCCGGGCGCCGGTAGGCTCCGACTATGACCCAGCCGATCCTCGTCGCGTGCGCCCACGGAACCAGCAACCCCGACGGCAAGGCAGCGATCCTTCGGGTCGTCGATGAGCTCCGCGCCGCGCGACCCGACGTCACCGTGCTCGACGCCTACGTCGACGTCCACGGCCCCGAGCTGCCTGAGGTCGTCGCGGGCCTCCCCGCGGGGGCCCCCGCCGTCGTCGTCCCCTTGCTCTTGAGCGTGGGCTACCACGTCAAGGTGGACATTGGCCGCGCGGTCAACTCCCGGGAGCGGACGACGGCGGCCGCGCCCCTCGGCCCCGACCCGCGCCTTGCGCGGGTGCTCGCCGAGCGGCTCGGGCAGGTAGGACTTGGGCCCGACGACGCCGTGGTGCTCGCCGCGGCCGGTTCGTCGAACCCCGCGGCCTCGAACGACGTCGAGAACCTCGCCGACATGCTGCGGCACCTTGTGCCGAACAGGATCCTCGCAGCCTACGGGGCGAGCGCCGAGCCGAGCGTCCCCGATGCCGTCGCGGAGCTCCGCGCGGAGGAGGTGGGCAGGATCGTCGTGGCGAGCTACCTCCTCGCACCCGGTTACTTCCACGACCAACTCGCGAAGGCGGGGGCCGACGCCGTCGCCCGGCCGCTCCTCCCGGCACCCGAGATTGCGGAGATCGCGCTCGAGCGGTTCGACGCCGCCCTCGCCGCCCTGTGACCACCGGACGGGCGCCGACCTCCCTCCTGTTCGTGCTCGTATGTGCGATGGGCGTCGGCCCGCTCCTCAACTACGGGCTGAGCGCCGCGAGCCCGCTCATCCTTCACGACCTCGGCATGAGCCAGTCCCAACTCGGGCTGCTCGCTGGCGCCGTGTTCGCGAGCGCCGCGGTGGGCAGCATGTGGCTCGGCCAGCTCAGCGACCGGGCGACGAGCCGGCAGCAGTTCCTCCTCATCTTCGGCGGGACAGTCCTTGCCCTCGTGGTCGCCGCGCTCGCCCAGAACTTCTGGGTGCTGCTCGTCGCCGTCGTCCTCGCGGGTCCCGCGCAGTCCATCTCGAACCCCACGACGAACCGGCTCGTTGTCACGGCGGTCCCGCAAGCGCAGCGCTCGGGCTGGATCGGCATCAAGCAGTCCGGCGTCCAGGCGAGCCAGCTCTTTGCGGGGCTCTTCATCCCCGCCGTCTCGCTATGGCTCGGCTGGCACGGCGCGTTCGCGCTCGCGGCGCTCGTCGCTCTCGGCCTGCTCTGGTACGCGCTGCAGAAGCTCCCGTCGGAGCAGGCGCGGCCGCGGACGACGGCGCGCGCCAAGTCGGCGGCGGACGGGCTCCCGCTCCCGGTCTGGCTGTTCGCGGCATTCGCGTTCCTCTCTGGCCTCGGAACGCAGGCCACGAACGTCTACCTGCCGCTTTTCGCGGTGCGGTCGCTCGGGTTTCCGCTCGTCCTCGCGGGCGTCGCGGCCGGAGTCTCCGGCGTGGTCGGCGTGACGAGCCGCGTCATCTGGGGGCGGCAGATGTCGCTCGGGAGGAGGCCCTCGGCGATGCTGCTCGCGTTGGCGGCCGGCGCCGTCGTCGGCGTCCTGTGTCTCCTGAGCGCCGGGGTGTTCCGGCAGCCCGCGCTCCTGTGGGCCGGCGTCGCGCTGCACGGCGCGACCGTGCTCGGGGCGAACGTCATCACGAACGCCGCGGTGCTCGTCGTCGTCCCGCCGGAGCGGGTCGGCATCGCGTCCGGAGTGCTCGCCATGGGCATGTATGCGGGCTTCGCGCTGGGCCCGTTCGTCATGGGGCTCCTCGCCGATGCGACCGGAGGGTACGAGGCTGGGTGGATCACCGTGGGCTCGGGGTATGTTCTGTGCGTCGGCGTTGCGCTGTGGCTGCGGCGGTACGGGGCGACGCACCCATGGAAGGCCGTGCGCGGGCGCTGACTGTAGCGCCCGGCCGGCCGGGCGCGAGGCCCGGGGTCAAGGCCCGTGACGTGAATGCGAAGAAATGTGTCCCCCGGTGACATCGCGTTGCACCACTCTGGGGACACGCCCGGGGCGGTCCGTACCCTCGAACTATGAATGACACCGTCCTTGCCGCGCGCACTGAGTCGACCAGCGCTGGGTCGACTAGCTCTGGGCCGACAGGCTCCGGGCCGTCCGGCTCCGGGAAGGCAGCACGGCCCCGATCCTCCAAGCCCAACGGGCAGTGGAAGGTCGACGGCACCGAGCCGCTCAACGCGAACGAGGCGTGGAAGCAGGAGGACGGCGGCCTGAGCGTCCGCGAGCGGATCGAGAAGATCTACGCCAAGGGCGGCTTCGATTCGATCGACCCGACCGACCTGCACGGCCGGTTCCGCTGGTGGGGCCTCTACACGCAGCGCAAGCCCGGGATCGACGGCGGCAAGACCGCGACGCTCGAGCCCGAGGAGCTCGAGGACCGCTACTTCATGATGCGCGTCCGGATCGACGGCGGTGCGCTCACCACCGAGCAGCTCCGCGTGATCGGCGGCATCTCCCGCGACTTCGCCCGCGGCTCCGCGGACATCACCGACCGGCAGAACATCCAGCTCCACTGGGTCGAGATCGAGAACGTCCCCGAGATCTGGCGCCGGCTCGAGGCCGTGAGCCTCCACACCACCGAGGCGTGCGGCGACGTCCCGCGCGTGATCCTCGGCTCGCCTGTCGCGGGCATCTCCGCGGACGAGATCCTCGACCCGACGCCGCAGATCCGTGAGATCGCGGACCGTTACATCGGCGACGAGAGCTTCGCGAACCTCCCGCGCAAGTACAAGACCGCGATCACGGGCCACCCCAGCCAGGACGTGGTCCACGAGATCAACGACTTCGCCCTCGTGGGCGTGGTCCACCCCGAGCTCGGCGCAGGCTACGACCTGTGGGTGGGCGGCGGATTGTCGACGTCGGCGCACCTCGCCGTGCGCCTCGGCACGTTCGTCGAGCCGTCGCGCGCCGCCGAGGTGTGGGCAGGCGTCACGAGCATCTTCCGCGACTACGGCTACCGCCGCCTCCGCAACCGGGCGCGCCTCAAGTACCTCGTGGCCGACTGGGGCGCCAGCAAATTTAGGGAGGTCCTCGAGACCGAGTACCTCACTGAGCCGCTCCCCGACGGTCCCGCGCCGGAGAAGCCGACGACGCCGGGCGACCACGTGGGCGTTCACGCCCAGAAGGACGGCCGCTTCTACGTCGGCGCGACCCCGACCGTGGGCCGCGTGTCCGGCGACGTCCTGCTCGGCCTCGCCGACCTCATCGAGGCCCATGGCTCGCAGCGCCTTCGCACCACGCCGCACCAGAAGATCGTGGTGCTCGACGTCGAGGAGGAGCGGGTCGACTCGCTCGTGAAGGGCCTCGAGGAGCTCGGGCTCTACGCGAACCCGAGCCCGTGGCGGCGCTCGACGATCGCGTGCACGGGCATCGAGTACTGCAAGCTCGCGATCGTGGACACGAAGGACACCGCGACGGACACCGTGGCCGAGCTCGAGAAGCGCTTCGCGGGCGACAACGGCGCTGGGAACGGTGGCGAGACCGGGGCGAACGGGCTCCTCGCGCCCCTGACGCTCCACATCAACGGCTGCCCGAATTCCTGCGCGCGCATCCAGACGGCGGACATCGGCCTCAAGGGCCAGCTCCTGCCCGACGGCGACGGCGGCCAGACCCCCGGTTTCCAGGTCCACCTGGGCGGCGGCCTCGCATCAGAGACCCGCTCCGAGGCCGGGACCGGCCGCACCGTCCGTGGCCTCAAGGTCACGGCGGACGATCTGCCCGACTACGTGGAGCGCGTCACGCGACGCTTCCTCGCCGAGCGGTCCGACGAGAACCAGAGCTTTGCCGAATGGGCCCTCGCGGCCGAGGAGGAGGCACTCCAGTGAGCACTGCCCCTTTGAATACCCCGCCCACCCACCCGAACAAGCCCGCCAAGCGCTCTGTCGACGAGCTCCGCGCGCTCGCCGAGTCCGGCGCCGCAGAGCTCGGCTGGGACGCGCCCGAGCACGAGGTGATCGCCTGGGTGGCGAGGAATTTCGCCACGGAGGCCGCCGCCGTCGCCTGTTCGATGGCCGACGCCGTGCTGCCCGCCGTCGTCGCGGAGCAGCTGCCCGGCGTCGACGTGCTCTTCCTCGACACGGGTTACCACTTCCCGGAGACGTACCAGACGCGCAACGACGTCGCGGAGAACCTCCGCGTCAACATCGTCGACGTGCTCCCGCAGCAGACGGTCGCCGAGCAGGACGCGTCCGAGGGCAAGGACCTCTTCGCCCGCGATCCCGGCCGGTGCTGCGCGCTCCGCAAGGTCGAGCCGCTGCACCGGGCGCTCGCCGGCTACGAGCTGTGGTTCACGGGCGTCCGCCGCGACGAGGCACCCACCCGCACCAACACGCCGCTCGTGACGTTCGACGAGAAGAACGGCCTCGTCAAGGTCAACCCGCTCGCGGCGTGGAGCTTCGACCAGCTCGTCGAGTACTCCGAGGACAACCTCCTGCCCGTCAATCCTCTCCTTGCCAAGGGGTTCCTCTCGATCGGCTGCGCGCCGTGCACCCGCGCCGTGGCCCCAGGAGAAGACCCCAGAGCCGGCCGCTGGTCCGGCATCGACAAGACAGAATGCGGACTTCACGTATGAGCACCCGAGTAGAAGAGACCCTGCGCGTGTCCACTGAGGCGGCGGCATTGCCGGCGGAAGCCCCACTTGGTCTCCTCGACGCGCTCGAGGCCGAATCCATCCACATCATCCGCGAGGTCGTCGCCGAGTTCGAGCGCCCCGCGATGCTGTTCTCGGGCGGCAAGGACTCCGTGGTCATGCTGCACCTCGCGGCGAAGGCGTTCTGGCCCGGCCGGATCCCATTCCCCGTGCTGCACGTCGACACGGGCCACAACTTCCCCGAGGTCCTCGACTTCCGCGACCGCACGGTCGCGCGGCTCGGGCTCAAGCTCGTAGTGGGCTCGGTGCAGGAGTACATCGACCGCGGCGAGCTCCAGGAGCGCGCCGACGGGACGCGGAACCCGCTCCAGACCGTCCCGCTTCTCGACACCATCACGGCGAACAAGTTCGATGCCGTGTTCGGCGGCGGCCGCCGCGACGAGGACAAGGCGCGCGCCAAGGAACGCATCCTCTCGCTGCGCGACGAGTTCGGCCAGTGGGACCCGCGCAACCAGCGACCCGAGCTGTGGAATCTGTACAACGGCCGCCACACGGTGGGCCAGCACGTGCGCGCGTTCCCCATCAGCAACTGGACCGAGCTCGACATCTGGCGGTACATCGAGCGCGAGGGCATCGAGCTGCCGAGCATCTACTACGCCCACGAGCGGGACGTGTTCCAGCGCGACGGCATGTGGCGAGCCGTCGGCGAGGTGAGCCTCCCGCGCGAGGACGAAGACGTCGTCGTCCGCACCGTGCGCTACCGCACGGTGGGCGACATGTCCTGCACCGGCGCCGTGCTCTCGGACGCCTTCACGGTGGCCGACGTGGTGCGCGAGGTTGCGGCCTCGACCCTCACGGAGCGCGGGGCGACTCGCGCGGACGACCGCATCTCTGAAGCGGCGATGGAAGACCGCAAGAAGGACGGGTACTTCTGATGACTGCTTCCCTGGAAACTTCGCTCGACCAGCCGACGCTGGAGCAGGGCACGCTCTTCCGTTTCGCGACGGCCGGTTCGGTCGACGACGGCAAGTCGACGCTCGTCGGCCGGCTGCTGCACGACTCGAAGGCGATCCTCGCCGACCAGCTCGACGCCGTGGCCCGCACGTCCGAGGCGCGCGGCTTCGGCGGCGAGAAGGGCGGGCTCGACCTCGCGCTGCTCACCGACGGCCTGCGCGCCGAGCGCGAGCAGGGCATCACGATCGACGTCGCCTACCGGTACTTCGCGACGGACCGCCGCACGTTCATCCTTGCGGACTGCCCCGGTCACGTGCAGTACACGAAGAACACCGTCACCGGTGCGTCTACCGCCGACGCTGTCGTGCTCCTCATCGACGCCCGGAAGGGCGTGCTCGAGCAGACCCGCCGGCACCTGTCCGTCGCGGCGCTCCTGCGCGTTCCGCACGTCGTGGTCGCGGTCAACAAGATCGACCTCGTCGACTTCTCCGAGTCGGTCTTCTCCACCATCGCTGCGGATGTCGCGCGGGTCGCGGGGGAGCTCGGCTTGCGCGAGGCGGTGGCCGTTCCCGTGTCCGCGCTCGACGGCGACAACGTCGTGGACCGCTCCGACCGGACCCCGTGGTACGCGGGCCCGACGCTCATCGAGCTGCTCGAGATGCTGCCCGGCACCGACGAGCTCGACGACGCCGCCGAGCCGTTCCGCTTCCCGGTCCAGACCGTGATTCGGCCACAGGGTGCGCTCGCGCCCGGGCTCGCCGAGGGCGAGTTCCGCGACTACCGGGCGTATGCCGGTCAGGTGACCGAGGGGATCGTGCGCGTTGGCGACCGCGTCTCGGTGGTGACCCCGGGCCAGGCCGCGCGCGAGACGAGCGTGGTGGGGATCGACGTCGCCGGTCGTTCGCTCGAGGAGGCCGCCGCGCCGCTCTCCGTCGCGCTGCGCCTCGCCGACGAGTTCGACGTGGCCCGCGGCGACACGATCGCCGCCGCCGGGACGCTCCCCGAGAGCACCGCGGACCTCTACGGCTCGCTGTGCTGGCTCTCGACCAAGCCGCTGCGCGAGGGGGCGAAGGTCCTCGTGAAGCACGGGACGTCGACCGTTCGGGCGCTTGTCCGCTCCGTGTCGGGCAAGCTGGACCTCAACACGTTCCAGGTCGCCCCGGCGTCCGGCCTCGAGCTCAACGACATCGGCGAGGCGCAGCTCCGGCTCGCCGCCCCGCTCCCGCTCGAGCCGTACGCGGCGCACCGCCGCACGGGCGCGTTCCTCGTCATCGACCCGCAGGACGGTGCGACCCTCGCCGCGGGCATGGTCCGCGAGCACCCGGGCGACTCCGAGGCAGAGCGGTACTGGATCTAGGCTCGCCTCTGCTGGGCCGGCCTTCCAGGCGAACGACGACGGCGCCCGTCACCTCTCGAGGTGGCGGGCGCCTTGCGCGTAAGCATCGATGTCACATAGATTGTTTACACACACCCCCAGATGCTTCGGCTACTGGTTAGAGGGCTCCGATTGGCTCGGAGCCTTCGGAATTTAAGGCCCATTTCGGGGGACGCTGAATTTCGCCGTGCGCGTCGTATAGGACGTCAGGCAGCTGCGAAGCCGTCAGAGCCTCGATGGTCACCCGGCGGTGCAGGTCGGGTCCTGTCTGTTTGAGTTCGTTGCTCGCACGCTTCGGTTCCATGGGACACAGCAGGCCGAGGGACTGGCCGAGTTCGTTCTTGACCATGCGCAGGGGAGTGGTGAGATCTGAGTCGTTGGTACAGACGACATAGATGTCCGAGTCTCCGCGAAACGCGGACAACATCGAACTCGGGAAGCAGATCCGCTTACTCAACCCCGCACGCGGCTTTCACCAGAAATCGAACTGCAGACGTCGCTTTCCACGGTGCCCCCACGCCCCACGCTGTCGGTCAGCACCAATGAAAGCATGCCTCGCCTAGTGGCCTTCGTTGACCTGCAGCCGGATCGCGTCGTACATGACGCCCGCCATGGGCTGCATCCAGTTGTCCGTGGTGGGCGCCTGCGGCGGCTTGGTGTGCGCGAGCGTGATGACGTTCTCGCCCTCCTGGATGAGGGTGGCTGGGAACGTGATCGTGGGGAGCTCGCGGTACATCGAGCGGGCCACGAGCCGGTACGAGGAGTTGTCGCCAGGGACGCCCGGCAGCGGGTCGATCGAGGCGATCGAGGTCCCGTTGAGCGTGACCTCGAGCGTCGCGAAGACCTGCGCCGCGAGCGCGATGTCGAGGTAGCCAGTACCGCGCTCGTACCGGTGGGCGTCGAAGCGGATCTTCCACGCCTCGAGCTCGCGGTTTGGCGTGGTTCCCCGCCACGCTAGCTGGGCCGCCGTGCCCGGTGTCTTGACGGCCGGGTGGAAGTAATTCCACTTCTTCGCGGGATCGTCCACGCCGACCGTGAAGTCGACCCCGTTCGGGAACTCGTAAGGGTACTCGAGCCACGTGAGCGTGCGGCGGAAGCCGTATGGGCCGCCGTGGACGTAGAACTCCTCGGACGTCCGGTCCGGCGTGCCGAGCAGCCACAAGGTGGGGCCGTGGCTCGTGGGGTGCCACACGTGGTTGCCCGTGTCGAGGTTCGTGCCAGCCGCGACCGTGATGTTCTCGCGCCGGTATTCGCCCATGGCCCCCTTCGTGAACGCCGCGAGCGTGTACGTTCCAGGGCGGACGGCCGGGATCGTGAAGCGACCGCCGGGGCCGATCTTCGCCGAGTAGATGTAGTCGAGGTTGAGGTACTGCCAATCGGTGCCGTCGAGCGTGACCCCTTGGTATTTGCGGTCTGGGCCCGGCTGGTAGAGGACGGCCCAGCCGTTGTCCACGGCGCCGAGCGAGGCGACGGTGAGCTTGCCGCTCACGGTCGAGCGCTCCTGCGCAGCGTAGGCGGGGCCGCTCACCCACGCGTATGGCCAGGCGGCCTGCTCGCGCGCGGAGGCGTGCTTGGCGTCCTCCCAGAGCGCAGCGACGTTCGCGCGCTCGTCTCCGGCCGCGGCCTCGCCGACGTGGAGGTAGAACGGGCCGTAGACCTTCTCCCAGCCGCGTTCCGGCGCGACTTCGGGCTCGCCGTAGTGGCTTGTGAGCGGGTGCCACAGCAGGATCATGCCGCTGTAATAGTCGTGGCACGTGAGCTCCTGGCGCGTCGGCCCGCCGAAGGCCTCCTTGCTGGCCTGGATGAGCGAGAGGCCCACGGAGCCGTTGGAGATCATGAAGACGTGGTTGTCGCCCTCGAGATTCGAGACGTTCTGGTACTTGGACCAGATTGAGCCGTCGGGGAGTGCGTACGTCGTGTCCTGGAGCGTGGTCCAGTGGGCCGCGTCGTACAGGCTCGGACGCTGCTGGATGCCCCGTGCGTCATCGACTTGGAACCAGCGGAACGCCGGATCGTCCGCGGCGAACGCGTAGCGCAGCTGCCCGAACGAGAGCCCGTCTGGCATGTTGTCCGTGTACTTGACGATCCAGTACTGATGGATCCCGGAGGCGCCGCGCTCGAGTGCGATCCGGATGTCGAGGTAGAACCTGAGCTTGGTTGGATCGTTCGCGAGGACTGAGACTTCGATCCGGTCTGGGCTCTCGCTCACCACTCGGAAGCTCGCCCCCGACATCCCGCCGGCCGCGGAGACGCCGGTGTAGTTGAACGTCGTGTAGCCGTGGCCATGCGAGCCGCTCAGGAGGTTGAGGTTCTCATTGCCTTGCTTGCTCCCCACGAGGCGAAGGTTCTTTATCTCGGCCGTCGCCTTGACGACCGTGAACTGGATGATGCCGTTGCCGAGCGTCGCCGTGGTGCCGTTGTCAACGAAGGTGAGGTCGGCGCCGTCGGCCGCGGTGGCACGCGGGGGAGCGGTGAGCGGGAGGGCCGCCGCACCCGCGGCGGCCCCCATGAGGCCCAGGACGGTGCGCCGGGCGATCGGTGGTGCGGTGAGTGGCGAGGTGATTCGTGGGTTCGTGGACACAGTGGGATCCCCTTTGGCGTCGTTGCCTGCGCGATGTCGTTCCGGAAAGCGCTTTCTCGTTGAAACGTTAAATTCGGCGACGCGCCCCGTCAACCCTTTGGGCAGATCTCAGTTGGGACCCACCCATGTGGCTGGGTCCCTGTGTGACGCTGCGTGACGCACCGTGAACGAGCGTGACCGGACCCTTGGGGGTGCCGAAACCCCGTCCCTACGCTGGAACACATGTTCCGCAGACTCCTGACCCGCGCCGAGGGGCGAATGCCCCGATGTCGGGCCCGTCGCTAGGCCCCTCCCGACCTTCCGACACCCTGCGAGAACCCGAGGACTCCCCCATGAGCAAGAGCCCCACCCCAGACACCGAGGCCGAGCCGAGGCCGCCCACCGTCCGCATCACAGCCGAGACGGAGTCGAGCCGCGCCCAGCGCGGCCGAGGCCTTCAGATCGGGCTGGGCGCCGCCGTCGTCCTCGTGCTCGCGATTGTTGCCGCGCTGACGACGGCGAACGCCAACTCCGCGGCGAACCCCACCCAGGCCGCCGCGGGCCCGGGCGCACCCGCCGCCCAGCTCAGGCTCGGCTATTTCGCGAACGTGACGCACGCGCCCGCGCTCGTCGGCGTCCAGCAGGGCCTCATCGGCCAGACGCTCAAGGACGCGGGCACCAACAGTGTCACGACCCAGACGTTCAACGCTGGGCCCGCGGCCATCGAGGCGCTCAACGCGGGCGCGATCGACGCCGCGTACCTCGGCCCCAACCCGGCGATCAACTCGTTCGTGCAGAGCCACGGCGAGTCCGTCTCCGTCATCGCGGGCGCGGCCGCCGGCGGAGCGCAGCTCGTGGTCCAGCCCGGCATCACCGACGCGGGGCAGCTCAAGGGCAAGACCCTCGCGAGCCCCCAGCTCGGCGGCACGCAGGACGTCGCGCTGCGCGCGTGGCTCGCGAAGCAGGGCCTCAAGACCACGCCCAACGGCACGGGTGACGTGACGATCAACCCGACCGACAATGCGCAGACCCTCAAGCTCTTCCAGAGCGGAAAGCTCGACGGCGCGTGGCTCCCCGAGCCATGGGCGTCCCGCCTCGTGCTCGAGGCCGGCGCGCACGTGCTCGTCGACGAGAAGTCGCTGTGGGACGGCTCGCAGACCGGCAAGCCGGGCCTGTTCCCCACCACGATCCTCGTGGTCAGCAAGAAGTTCGCGGCCGAGCACCCGCAGACCGTCGAGGCGCTCCTGGCAGGCAATGCCAAGGCGGTCGACTGGCTCAACCACGCGAGCCCCGCAGAGAGGGCGCAGGCCGTCAACGCCGCGCTCAAGGCGGCGGGCCAGGAACTGCCCGCGAACGTCATCACGCGCGCGCTCGAGAACATCACGTTCACCGTCGACCCGCTCGCCGGCGCCTACTCAAAGCTGCTCCAGGACGGGGTCACGGCTGGCGTCACGAAGACCGCGGACCTCAACGGCCTCTTCGACCTCCGCGCGCTCAACCGGGTTTCGGGGCAGCCGAAGGTCAGCGCGGCCGGGCTGGGACAGGACTAGGAGCGACATGACCGTATTGCTTGAGAACCTCGGCAAGCGCTTCGGCGACGGCGCGCCCGTGCTCGACGGCGTCAACGCGACGATCGCCACCGGCGAGTTCGTGGCCCTGCTCGGCGCGTCGGGCTGCGGCAAGTCGACGCTCCTGAACATCATCGCGGGCCTCGAGCGGCCCAGCGCCGGTGCGCTCGAGGTGCCCGCGGACGGCGCCGCGTTCATGTTCCAGGACGCCGCGCTGTACCCGTGGCTCACGGCTCGCGGCAACGTCGAGCTCGCGCTCAAGCTGCGCGGCGTCGGCAAGGCCGAGCGGCGCGCTCGCGCGGCGGAGCTCCTCGACCTCGTGCACCTCAGCGAGGCAGCGGACAAACGCCCGCACGAGCTCTCGGGTGGCATGCGCCAGCGCGTCGCCCTGGCCCGAGCGCTGAGTCAGGACCGCGAGGTCCTCCTCATGGACGAGCCCTTCGCGGCCCTCGACGCCATCACGCGCGACCTCCTGCACGAGGAGCTCACGCGCATCTGGCGCGAGACCGGCCGCACCATCATCTTCGTCACGCACAACGTGCGCGAGGCCGTGCGCCTCGGCCAGCGCGTCCTCCTGCTCTCCTCCCGGCCGGGCCGTGTGGTGAGCGAGTGGGACGTGCCCGGCGCCGTGAAGGACGACGCCGCTGCTGCCGCCGCCTTGACGGCAAGCATCACCGCCCGCCTGCGCGAGGAGATCCGACGCCATGGCAAGTAACGTGACTGAACTCGACCTCGCGCCGCGCGGGTCCGAAACGCGCCGCGTCGTGGCCGGGGGCACCGCCGACCCGTCCGCCGACGAGCTCCGCGCCCTCGAGGCCGGCCTCGACGAGCTCCAGTCCGAGAGTTCGCGCCGCACGCGCGACTGGAGCCGGGCGGTCCTGCCGGTGGGCGCCGTCGTGGTGCTCCTGCTCGTGTGGCAGATCGTTTCGACGCTCGGCCTCAAGCGGCACGACCTCGTGCCCGGCCCGCTCGACGTCGCCGCGAGCCTCGGCCAGCTCTGGAACGAGGGTCAGGTGCAGCAGGCCATCGCGACGTCGTTGGGCCGCGGCCTGCTCGGCTTCGCCGTCTCGGTGCTCGTGGGCACGCCGCTGGGCCTCCTGCTCGCGCAGGTCCGCCCGCTCCGGCGCGCGTTCGGGCCGCTCGTCTCGGGCCTCCAGGTGCTCCCGTCCGTCGCGTGGGTTCCCGCCGCGATCATCTGGTTCGGGCTCACGGACGCGACCGTGTACTTCGTGGTGCTCATGGGCGCGATCCCGTCGATCGTGAACGGCCTCATCGCGGGCGTCGACCAGATCCCGCCGCACTACCGCTCGGTCGCGAAGGTCCTGGGAGCCTCTCGGCTCGAGCTCGCGCTCCAGGTGATCCTGCCCGCGTCGCTGCCCGGCTACGTCGCGGGCCTCAAGCAGGGCTGGGCGTTCTCGTGGCGCTCGCTCATGGCCGCGGAGATCATCGCCGTGGGCGGGAGCCTCGGCTTCGGCCTCGGTTCGCTGCTCGACCAGGGCCGTACGCTCAGTGACATGGGCATCGTCATGGGCGCCATCCTCGCAATCCTCGGGGTCGGGATCCTCGTCGAGCTGCTCGTGTTCGGGCCGGTCGAGCGGAGACTGCTGCTTCGCCGCGGGCTACTTGCGGGGGGAAGCAGATGACGCGCCAGGGGCTCCTCGCGGGAGGCTCGCGATGAGCGGACGCGATCTTTTCCCCACCTCGCTGCGGCTCCTCGGCAAGCCCGTCCTCGTGGTCGGCGCGGGCC
>NZ_JBKZWT010000083.1:0-13824 GCF_047759905.1 Sinomonas sp. G460-2
GGCGCCGACCGCGGCAGTCTCGTCCTCGCTCACGCGGATCTCCTGCAGCGTGCCCGCCACGGGGGACGGAATCTCGGTGTCGACCTTGTCGGTCGAGACCTCGAGGAGCGGCTCGTCGACCTCGACGGCGTCGCCCACGCTCTTGAGCCAACGCGTGACGGTTCCCTCGGTGACGCTCTCGCCGAGGGCGGGGAGCGTGACCTCGTGGCCTTCAGCGACGGCCTGTGCGGCTGAGGGTTCTGCGGGCTCCTGGGCCGGAGCCGGCTCCTGCGGCGCGGACTCCACCGGGGTAGTCTCGGCCGGTGAAGCCTCTTCTGGAGCCGCAGCCTGCTCGGCGGCCGGGGCAGCGGGCGCAGCGCCGGAGTCGGTGCCGTCACCGATGCGCGCGAGGGGAGCACCGACCTCGGCCGTCTCGTCTTCGGCGACGAGGATCTCCTGGAGGATGCCGGCTATCGGCGAGGGGATCTCGGTGTCGACCTTGTCCGTCGAGACTTCGACGAGGGGCTCGTCAACCTCGACGCGGTCACCCACCTGCTTGAGCCAGCGCGTGACGGTGCCTTCGGTGACGCTCTCCCCGAGAGCCGGCAAGTTGACGGATTCAGACATTGTCTCCGTGCTCCTTTGTGGTTGCTGTCGTGCGATTGATGTCGGTATCCGGTGGTCAGCCGTGGAGCGGCTTGCCGGCCAGCGCGAGGTGCGCTTCGCCGAGGGACTCGTTCTGCGTCGGGTGGGCGTGGATGAACTGGGCAACGTCCTCGGGGTAGGCCTCCCAGTTGACGATGAGCTGCGCCTCGCCGATCTGCTCACCCATGCGCGCGCCGATCATGTGGACGCCCACCACGGGGCCGTCCTTCTGGCGCACGACCTTGACGATGCCGGACGTGCCGAGGATCGAGCTCTTGCCATTGCCCGCGAGGTTGTACTCCTGCGTCTGCACCTGGTCGTCACCGAACTTGGCCTTGGCGCCCTTCTCGGTGTAGCCGACGGTCGCGATCTCGGGATCGCAGAACGTCACCTTCGGGATGTTGACGTCCTCGACGACGATCGGGTTCTGGCCCGCGATTTCCTCCGCCACGAAGATGCCCTGCTGGAAGCCGCGGTGCGCAAGCTGGACGCCCGGGACGATGTCGCCGACGGCGTAGACGTTGCCGACGCCGGTGTGGAGGCGCTCGTTTGTGATGACGAAGCCGCGGTCAATCGTGACGCCCTGCTCCTCGTAGCCGAGGTTGGCGGTCACAGGGCCGCGGCCCACCGCGACGAGGAGGAGCTCGGCCTCAAACGTCTTGCCGTCCACGAGCGTGACCTTGACGCCGTTCTCGTCCTGCTCGACGCCCTGGAAGAAGGTGCCCGTGTTGAACTTGATGCCGCGCTTCTTGAACGCGCGCTCGAGCTGCTTCACGATCGCGTCGTCCTCATTCGGGACGAGCGAGGGGAGGCCCTCGACGATCGTCACGTCGACGCCGAAGGACTTCCAGACCGAGGCGAACTCGACGCCGATCACGCCACCGCCCAGCACGATCGCGGACTTCGGGATGTAGTCGAGCTCAAGCGCCTGGTCGGATGTGATGACGCGGCCGCCGAGTTCGAGGCCCGGAAGCGTGCGCGAGTAGGAACCCGTCGCCAGGATGATGTTCTTGCCCTTGTAGGCGGTGCCGTTGACCGTCACGGTGTCCTGGGCAGTGAGGCGGCCTTCGCCCTCGATGACCGTGATGCCCTTGGACTTGATGAGGCCCGTGAGGCCCTTGAACTTGCCCGCGACGACGCCGTTCTTGTACGCGTTGACCGCGTTGATGTCGATGCTCTCGAGGCTCACGTTGATGCCGTACTTCGCGGAGTCGCGCGCGTGGTCCGCAAGCTCAGCGGCGTGCAGGAGGGCCTTCGTGGGGATGCAGCCGTTGTGGAGGCACGTCCCGCCGAGCTTGCCCTTCTCGACTAGCCCGACGCTCAGGCCGAACTGGACGGCGCGCAGCGCCGCGGCGTAGCCGCCACTGCCGCCTCCGAGGACCAAGATGTCGAATTCCTGCGCAGTAAGCTGGTCGGCCACGTGACGCTCCCTCGCATTGAAGGACGGCGATAAGCCGTCGTAGGTGACGATGTGCCGCCAGCCGGTACGCTGGCAGGCCCGGTATCAGGGCAACCCTATCTCCCTGACGGACTATGCTCCACCTTCCCACCGCCGTTTGTCTCTGCGTTGTGGCAAGGCTCACGCTGCTCTGCGCGTTTCGCACAGTGGAGTTATGTTCTCATATTCCGAAATAGCTGCGTTCTTGGGTCGGAGTTGTGACGTGAGGAATCCCGGTACGCAGCGAGGGACGCCCCGCAGGACGTCCCTCGTTGAGCCACAGCCGGCGATCGCTCAGTTGGCCTCGGCCCCGACGCTTTCGAGGTAGCGCACAAGCGTGCGCACCATGGCGCCCGTGCCGAGCTTCGGCGTGTGGCCGTACGCCGAACCCGTGTTGTACGAGGGGCCGGCGATGTCGATGTGGGCCCACGGAATCGGGGAGCCGTCCGGGCGCGCCCCCACGAACTCGCGCAGGAAGATGCCCGCCGTCAGCATGCCACCGGGCTTGTCCCCGACGTTCGCGATGTCCGCGACGGGGGAGTCGAGCCCTGCCCTGAGCTCATCGGGAAGTGGCATGGCCCACGCGGCCTCGCCCTCGTCGTCGGCCGCGGCCTTGAGGCCATCGGTGACGGTCGAATCACCCATGAGGCCAGCGGTGCGAGTGCCGAGCGCGATGATCGCCGCGCCCGTGAGCGTCGCGATGTCGATGACGACGTCGGGGTTCTCCTCGCTGGCCGCGGCGAGGCCGTCCGCCATGACGAGCCGGCCCTCGGCGTCGGTGTTGAGCACCTCGACGCTCGTCCCGCCGCGCGTCACGATGACGTCGGAGGGCCGCTGGGCGCTGCCCGACGGCATGTTCTCGGCGATGCACAGCCAGCCCGTGACCTTCGCCTTGAGCCCAAGCCGCGCGGCCGCCAGGACCGTGGAGAGCACGGAGGCGGCGCCCGCCATGTCGCTCTTCATCTCGTCCATCTTGGCGGCGGGCTTGATCGAGATGCCGCCGGTGTCGAACGTGATGCCCTTGCCGACGAGGTGCACCGACGGTGCCTTCGAGGACTGCGAGGGCGTGTACTCGACCTTCACGAGGCGGGGGAGCCGCGAGCTGCCCTGACCGACGGCGAGGATGCCGCCGAAGCCGTCCTTCTCAAGGCGCTTCTCGTCCCACACCGTGATCTTGACGGACGTGCTCTTGGCGAGTTCCTTGGCGGCGTCGGCGAACGACGCCGGGAACAGCTGGCTCGGGGGCATGTTGACGAGCGTCCGGGTCGTGTTCACCGCTTGGCCAACGACGGCGGCGCGCGTGAGGGCGGCCTCCACGGCGGTGCTTCCCGCGAGCGGAGTGAGGACGACGACGCGCTCGACGTTCGCTTTCGAGGCCTCGGCGGATCGCGCGCGGTGCTCCGTGTACGAATAGGCTCCGAGGGTGGCGCCCTCGGCTACCGCCGAGACGTCACCGGACGTCGGGGCCGGGAAGGCCAAGATGACGGTGCGGAGGCCCGCGAGCTGGCGGACGGCGGATCCGGCTGCGCGGCGGAGCTGTTCGTGCGAGGGCGCGTCACCGCCGTCGACCTTCCCCACGCCCACGAGGGCGATGACCTGGGTGTTCAACTCGGGCACGCCCGGAAGGCGGAGCAGCTGGTCCGGTGCGCCCGTGGCCCCGAGCATCGCGAGGGTCCCCTGCACGGCCTCTGCGTTCTTCGCGCTCAGCGGGTTGTCGAGGAGCACGGGGCCATCGGCTCCCTGGGCGACTCCGATGACGACGGCGTCACTGCGTGTCTTGCGGAGGTCCCGCGCGACAGCACTCAGAGATGCTTCGGCGTTGATGAACACGGGATGGTGCCTCGATTCTTCTGGGCGTCAGGTGCGTTCGGGCCGGTCGGGCGCCTGATGGCCCGGGGCGGCCCCGGACTTCCGATCGTAGCCGGTGGTGGAATGATGGAGGGTCGAAAGCCGTTGACATGGGTGTCGTGGCCACGGAGTCGCGCCTCGCGACGGGCGCATCCGCCGCGGTCCGCACGGGGCGGACGCACGATGGACTTTCGGTCGAACGTTGTGTCGACTCTTATAAGGGAGCGAAACCCATGGACTTTGCCCGGAGAGGGCCCCTTCAGGACCCTGCCGGCCTCTACTCGGCGGCTCAGGAGCTGCTCGACGACCCAGCACTCAAGGGGTTGCCGATGCTCATGGGCTTCACGGGCTTCGCCGACGCGGGCCATGCAGTCGAACAGATCACTGCCGAGCTCCTGCGCGCGGGCGAGCCGCGCACGGTTGTCGAATTCGACATCGACGCGCTCCTCGACTACCGCGCGCGTCGCCCCCGGATCACGTTCAACGAGGACCATCTGGAGGACTACACCCCGCTTCGGCTCGCGCTCTACGCGCTCGACGACGGCCTCGGCCAGCCGTATCTGCTCTTGGCTGGCCCCGAGCCCGACTTCCAGTGGGAGCGGTTCGCGCGCGCCGTCGTCGGCCTCGTCGAGCAACTCGACGTTCGCCTCGTCCTGTGGACCCACTCGATCCCGATGCCTGTTCCGCACACCCGCCCGCTCGGGGTCACGGTGCACGGCAACCGGCCGGAGCTCGTCGAAGGGATTTCGCGGTGGAAGCCCGTGGTGAGCGTCCCTGCCGCGATCGGGCATCTCCTCGAGCTCCGCCTCGTCGAGTCGGGGCGCGGCGTGGCAGGCTTCGTGGTGCACACGCCCCACTATCTCGCCGAGGCCGAATACCCGGGTTCCGCTGTGGCGGCCCTCGAGCACCTCGGCGCGGCCGCGTCGCTCATGCTGCCCACCGACAGGCTGCGCGAGGCGGGCCGCGAGACCGAGCGTCAGATCGCCGAGCAGGTGGCGTCATCGGAGGAAGTCCGCGAGCTCGTCGAGGGGCTCGAGGCGCGGTTCGATGAGCGCAGCGCCGACGCGCCACGCCGCTCGCTGCTCGCCGCTATGAGCGGCGAGCTCCCCGACGCCGAGGTTCTCGGCGCGGCGGTCGAGGCTTACCTCGCCACCCAAGAGGGCCCGTTAGAGCCCGGCGCGGACGACGACGCGGCGTCACCCGGGGGGCCGATCTCGCCGTCCGACTAGGATCGGACGCGTGAATAGCTGGCGCGCGTGGACTGTCTGGGGGATCGGGGTCTTCGCGTACCTCGTGGCTGTGATGCAGAGGACGTCGTTCGGCGTCGTGGGCCTCGAGGCGACCGATCGTTTCCACGCCGGCGGGGCGGTGCTGTCTGCCTTCACGGTGCTCCAGCTCGTCGTGTACGCGTCGCTGCAGATCCCGGTCGGCATGCTCGTGGACCGCTTCGGATCGCGCGTCATGGTCGCCATCGGGGCCGTCTTCATGGCGCTCGGCCAGCTCCAGATGTCCGTGGCCGAATCCGTGGTGACGGGGATCATCGGCCGCATGCTCGTCGGGATGGGCGACGCCATGACGTTCGTCTCGGTGTTGAGGCTCGTACCGCTGTGGTTCAACGCCAAGCGCACCCCGCTCCTGACGCAGCTCACGGGCATGCTCGGCATGCTCGGCCAGCTCATCAGCGTCATCCCGTTCCTCGCGCTCCTCCACGCCCGTGGCTGGACGGCTGGCTTCCTCTCGCTTGCCTCGATGTCCGTCCTCGTCGTGGTGCTCGTGCTCGCGTTCCTGCGGAACGCGCCCGCGGGGGCCGCGAAGCCTGCCGAGGGTGCACCCGAAGGTACGCGCGCCGTGCTTGCCGCGGCGTGGCGGCAACCGGGGACGCGTCTGGGCCTGTGGAGTCACTTCACGGTCCAGTTCAGCGGCAATGTGTTTGCGCTCGCGTGGGGATTCCCGTTCATGGTGGCCGGCGAGGGCTACCCGTCGGCGACGGCTGCGGGACTCATGTCCTTCTTTGTGGTCGTGGCCCTGTTTGCGGGACCGCCGATGGGCCGTTTTGTGTCGAGGCATCCGCTGCGCCGCTCGACGCTTGTCCTCATCATCACGGGTCTTACCGCGCTTGTGTGGGCCGTCGTGCTGATCTGGCCCGGGCAGGCACCGCTCTGGCTGCTCGTGCTGCTCGTGGCCATCCTCGCGATCGGCGGGCCGAGCTCGATGATCGGCTTCGACTTCGCGCGCACGTTCAACCCCTCGCACCGGCTCGGGACCGCCACGGGGATCGTGAACTCGGGCGGGTTCGTCGCCGCGCTGGTGACGATGTTCCTCATCGGCTACCTCCTGGACGTCCAGCACGGCTTGGGGCTCTCGCCCGCGGGCCTCTACTCCCTCGATGCCTTCCGGGTGGCTCTCGCCGCGCAGCTCGTGATCATGGCGTTCGGGTCCGCGATGATCCTTGGGGTTCGGCGCAAGGTGCGCCGTCAGCTCGCCGCGAGTGGAGTGCCCGTTCCGCCGCTCCGGGAGGCCCTGCGCTACGCGTGGGCGGACGTTCGCTCGCGGCGCTCCAACGGACGCTGATTCTTCGTCCCCAGAACCCGCCTCGGCGTGTTGTCCACATGGCGGCTCCCGGCGCGCCAGCGGCGGGCCGCGGGCGGGCAGAGTGGCCGCATGGACGAGACAGAGCGCGACCACCAGCGGCCGGATTCACGAGAGCGGCCCGATCGCCACGAGCAGCCTGATCCCAGCGAGCGGCCTGATGCCGGTCAGCCGCCCGCAGAGCTGATCATCCGCGAGCCCGAGGACCTTCTGGGCTACATTCCCCACGCAATGGGCGAGTGGCCCACCGAAAGCCTCGTGGCCGTCACGGTCGGGTCGGGAACCGTCGGCGTCACGGTGCGCGTGGATCTGCCGCCAGGCGAGGGCGATCTCAAGGCGTACGCAGAGGCGGTCCGCGGCTATCTCGCGACCGACCCCTTGGCGGACGGGGCCGTGCTCGTGGTCTACACGGCGCAGCCGTGGAGCGATGTAGCCGAGCCTCCGCGGCACGCCCTCATGACCGAGCTGCAGTCGGCCCTCGCGGAATCGGGGCTGCCCGTCCTCGACGCGTGGCTCGTGGGGGAGCGCCATTGGCGCAGCATGTTGTGCCGCCGTTCCTCATGCTGCCCCTGGCCGGGCGAGCGCCTCGAGACGATCGCCGCGAGCCGCCTCGGCACCGAACTCGTGTTCCGGGGGAGTACCTACGAGGGCGCTGTAGGCGGTCCGCCGCGAGCGATCGGGCCGCGCGCTGGGTATGCGACCCGCCCGGCGTCGGGCGCGTCGAAGCTCGCCGAGCGATACCGCGTCAGTCCCCGGTCTTGGTGGGACCCGCGCGAGTTCGCGGCCGCGCTCGCCGCGTGGGATGAGACGCTCGGCGACCCCAGACCGCCGGGCTCCGAGCGTCTCAGCCTGCTCGCGGCATCGCTCGCACGGCCCGCGCTCCGCGATGCTGTGATCGTGGCGGCCGCCCTGGGTGGACGCGCAGCTTGGCGCGGGACGCTCGCGCTGGGGGGTCTGAACCGCGGCGCAGACGACGGCGGCGGCGTCGCGGAAGCGGTCGAGACAACCAACGACTTCGAGGGGCGTGGGGAGCTTCCCGAGTTGCCCGGCGGCCTGCCAGCCGCAGAGGTCCGTCGGGTTGTCACGGAATGGGCCGAGCCGCCCGAGGCCAGCGACAGGGACGCCGAAGAAGCGGCGTCCCTTGCGTTCGGTGGCGTCCTTCTGGGGAACACCAGCGAGGCACCCGGCTGGGATCGCATCGCCCGCCTCGAACGGGTGGTCCGGACGTTGGCCGCGACGGAGGAACCGGAGGTGCGCGCCCCTGCGCTGGCCATGCTCGGCTGGATCTACTGGGTGCGGGGTCGAGGGGCGACGGCGCGTGGCTTCCTGCGCCGAGCTCTCAGCGCCGCCCCGGGCTATCGCTTCGCCGAACTATTCCTCCGCGTGGTCGAAAGCGGGGAGCTCGCCGAGTGGGCGCGGCGCCCCGAAACAGCGTGGAGGAGGCTGAGCGACGTCGCATAGTGCCCCTCCGGGTGGCGAATGCCGCTGTCTCACGGGACTCGTGCGACAATGGACGCCAGACCCGGTCGGGTCCGAGCATCGGAAGCCGTGATTCGTTCCTCTCGAATTCTGTGAATTCGGGAACGAATCCGGTGGCCGAGGGGTTGTTACATAAGACCCTTCGGTCCGAATCGCGCGCTGCGCGAAGCACGGACTTGACAGGGTCATAGTGGTGTTGCCCCCTTGGCGACTCCAGCACAGCGGCAGGAAGGTGATCGTGACGCCCCCCACGGAGAAGGAAACGGCTCAGAAGGCCACGGTGGAGACCGAAGTGCCGAAGGCTGCGTCCAGCAAGCGAGCGGCATCAGGCTCGCGCTCCAAGACTTCGGCTGCGACCAAGTCCAAGACGACGGTGCGCAAGTCCGTGACCGCGGACCCGGTGGTCGCCAAGGCGGCGGCGAAGGGCAAGGACGCGGAGGAGGCCACCAAGTCTGACGACCTCGAGGCCGAGTCCCCGGATCTGGACACGGTGACTCCGGCTGACGACGAGCTCGCGGCCGAGCCCGAGGTCGAGGAGGAAGCCGAGACCAAGGAGCGCACTGGTAGCTCGGCGGCCATGGTCATCTCCGATGCTGACGAGGACGACGCTCCGGTTCAGCAGGTCACGTCTGCGGGCGCCACTGCTGACCCGGTCAAGGACTACCTCAAGCAGATCGGCAAGGTCGCCCTGCTCAACGCGGAACAGGAGGTCGATCTCGCCCTGCGGATCGAGGCCGGCCTGTTCGCGAAGCACAAGCTCGACGAAGCCGGCTCGACCTACGACGCCCAGTTCCGGCATGATCTCGAGCGGATCGTCCACGACGGCGAGCGCGCCAAGAATCACCTCCTCGAGGCGAACCTCCGCCTCGTGGTCTCGCTCGCCAAGCGCTACACGGGTCGCGGCATGCTCTTCCTCGACCTGATTCAGGAAGGCAACCTCGGCCTGATCCGAGCGGTCGAGAAGTTCGATTACACGAAGGGCTTCAAGTTCTCCACGTACGCGACGTGGTGGATCCGACAGGCCATCACGCGCGCCATGGCGGACCAGGCCCGAACCATCCGCATTCCCGTGCACATGGTCGAGGTCATCAACAAGCTCGCCCGCGTCCAGCGGCAGATGCTGCAGGACCTGGGCCGCGAGCCCACCCCGGAAGAGCTCGCCAAGGAGCTCGACATGACGCCGGAGAAGGTCGTGGAGGTGCAGAAGTACGGCCGCGAGCCGATCTCACTGCACACCCCGCTCGGCGAGGACGGCGACTCCGAGTTCGGCGACCTCATCGAGGACTCCGAGGCCGTCGTGCCGGCCGACGCCGTGAGCTTCACGCTCCTCCAGGAGCAGCTGCACTCGGTCCTCGACACACTCTCCGAGCGCGAGGCCGGGGTCGTCGCAATGCGGTTCGGGCTGACCGACGGGCAGCCCAAGACGCTCGACGAGATCGGCAAGGTCTATGGCGTGACGCGCGAGCGGATCCGCCAGATAGAGTCCAAGACGATGTCGAAGCTGCGCCACCCGTCGCGCTCCCAGGTGCTGCGCGACTACCTCGACTAGAGATCGCGCTTGCAATCAGGCGCAGCCTGATGATGCGCTCAACGGCGAAGCGCCGGGGCCATGCGGTTCAACCGCGAGACCCCGGCGCTTCGCCGTTGCGCGTTCAGAAGGTGAGTAGTTGTGCAGTTATCGGCGCCCGCACCACTGCCTAGACGTCACCGACTCCCACGTCATTGGCCGAAGCCGAACGGCGGGGTCAGGCCCGTGTAGTCGCCCACGACCTTGGCGTCATAGGGCGCAAACAGCCCGACCGTGGTCGTGGTCGGGCTGTACCCGGACACGTTGAGCAGCCCCTCCTGGCGCACGATCGTGCCGGCCGGATTGATCTCGATCACCCGGTTGTTGAACTGATCGCTGATGAGGGTGTTCCCGGTCGCGAGGCGCACGGCCCGCGTCGGCAGAGGAGCGCGGTTGCTGCCCTTCTGGAGGTCGGTCGTGTAGCTGAAGACGACCTCGCCGGCCATGGTCACCTCGATGACCCGGTTGTTGTTCGAGTCCGTGATGAGCGTGTTCCCGTTGGCAAGCCGGCTCGCGAACGCCGCCCCGCTCAGCAGCTCGCGACGCGGCTTCTCGGGATACTGCCACACGATGCCGTGCTGACGGTTGACCTCGATGACCCGGTTGTTGTTCTCGTCAGAGATGAGGATGTTCCCGTTGGCGAGCAGCTCGGCGCTGTTCGGGTTGTTGAGCTGATCGAATCCGGTCCCTGTGACGCCGGTCATGCCGTACTGCCACACGATGTCCTTGGCCTGGTTGACTTCGATGATGCGCTCGTTCGCCTGGTCGGTGATGAGGACGTCCGTATTGGGCAGCCACGTCGATTGGACCGGCGTATTGAGCTCATTCGGGCCCGAGCCCGTGACCCCGAACTGCCCGTACTGCCAGACGATCTGCCCGGACCGGTTGACCAGGATCACCCTGTTGTCCGGGCAGCCCTGGGGGCACTCGGGCACTGTGCTGGGCGGCGTGCCGGTGCCCGCCATGAGAGTGAAGGACCCCACTCGTTGGGCGTCGTTCGTGCCGATGATCGACCGGGCCGAGAAGTCGTTGGGGCCGAGGCCGAACTGCCACACGATCTGGTGGGCGGCGTTGACCTCGATGACGCGATTGTTGAACTGGTCGGCGATCAGGAGGTCGCCGGGCTGATTGAACGAGGTGGAACCGGCTGAGGATCCGGCCGTCGCGAGGCCTTGGGCAACGGCAGGAGCGGCCACTCCGACCGCGAGGACGAGGATCGAGAGGCTTGCCGCCGAGAGCCAACGGCGGAGCCGGCCAGTGCGGGCCAGTGCGTTGAACATCGGGTTGTCCTTTCCGAGGGCGGCCGGACCGCCAGGCAGGGAAGAGGGGCAGCAACCGGCCAGACGTCTCTATCGTCGCCCCTGTCCGCCCGGATCGCTCAGGCTCCGTGCGGAGAAGTTCCGAGAAACGCGGAAGGGCCCGGACACCCATCGGGTGTCCGGGCCCTTCCGGGGGCTTCGGGTGAGGAACGGTGAGTCGCGCTCGGCGAGGAGCCCCGCGGTCCGGTAGGTCAGTCCTCCGGAAGTGCGGCCTTCTCGCTGAGGCGTGCCGTCTCGTCGTGCCAATGCGATGCCTTGGGGCGCAGCGTCGTCTCGATGGCCCGCGCGTGGTGCGCGCAGAACATGAGCTCCCCACCAGAGGCCTCGAGGACCACTCGGACGTAGGCCTGGGCGCCGCAGCGGTCGCAACGGTCGACAGCGGTCAGTGTGCGATCTGCAAGGGCTGAAGTCATCGTGGCCTCCTTAACGTGTACCGGGCGCTTCCTCGGTTCACCCCATCTAACACCTGTTCCCCCAGCGACCCATCCCGCAAAACGGCATCTTTCGCTGGAGGCGTATCACTCTTCCATAACGCGACCCGTCCCAGACAGGGCCATCGGTCCCGATTAGGCCACTGACCGAGTGGCGGAAAAGGAAAGTCTTCGAGGCCGACTACGCTGTGGAGTTGGTGCGTGCCTCATCCGCGCCGCAAGTTCTCGTTCCGAAGGAGCCCCCCGAGCGTGACCCCGAGCTCTGAATACACCGCCAGGCACCTGTCCGTCCTCGAAGGGCTCGAGGCCGTCCGCAAGCGCCCCGGCATGTACATCGGCTCGACGGATTCGCGCGGGCTCATGCACTGCCTCTGGGAGATCATCGACAACTCCGTCGACGAGGCCCTGGCCGGCTTCGGCCGGGACATCCTGGTCATCCTGCACCCGGACGGCTCGGTCGAGGTGCACGACGACGGGCGCGGCATCCCCGTCGACGTGGAGCCAAAGACGGGCCTCACCGGCGTCGAGGTCGTCTTCACGAAACTTCACGCGGGCGGCAAGTTCGGCGGCGGCTCCTACACGGCGTCAGGTGGCCTCCACGGTGTCGGTGCCTCGGTGGTCAACGCGCTTTCCGCGCGCCTCGACGTGCAGGTGGACCGCGGCGGAAAGACGTACCAGATGTCGTTCCGTCGCGGCGAGCCCGGGCGCTTCGCGGATCCGGGCTCCCGCGTGAGCCCCGACGCTCAGTTCGAGGCGTTCGTCGACGATTCCGTGCTGGACGTCGTCGGCAAGGCCAAGCGCGGGGTAACGGGCACGCGGATCCGCTACTGGGCGGATCGCCAGATCTTCACTCCGGACGCGAAGTTCTCCTACGACGAGCTCGTGGGCCGCGCACGCCAGACCTCGTTCCTGGTTCCGGGCCTCAAGATCACGGTGCGCGACGAGCGCCGCCTCGCGGGCACCCCCGGGGAGGCCGGGCCCCATGAGGAGGTCTTCCACCACGACGGCGGGATCTCCGAGTTCGCCGACTACCTGGCCATCGACGCGCCCGTGACGGACACGTGGCGCCTCCACGGCTCGGGAACGTTCAAGGAGACGGTGCCGGTCCTCGACGACAAAGGCCACAGCCGCATCGCCGAGGTCGATCGCGACTGCGAGGTCGACCTGGCCCTCCGGTGGGGCGTGGGCTACGACACCACGGTCCGGACGTTCGTCAACATCATCGCGACGCCCAAGGGCGGCACGCATCAGGCCGGCTTCGAGGCCGCGCTGCTCAAGGTCTTCCGCAAGGCCGTCGAGGCCAACGCGCGCAAGCTCAAGGCGGGCAACGACAAGATCGAGAAGGACGACGTCATGGCCGGCATCACGGCCGTCCTCACCGTCCGCCTCGCGGAACCGCAGTTCGAGGGCCAGACGAAGGAAATCCTCGGCACCCCCGCGGTCCGACAGATCGTCGCGCGGGTCGTCGAGAAGGAGCTCTCCGCCAAGCTCAACTCGACGGCACGGGCCGACCGGAACCAGAGTTCCGTGCTCCTCGAGAAGGTGGTCAACGAGATGAAGTCCCGCGTCACGGCGCGGCTTCACAAGGAGACCCAGCGGCGAAAGACGGCGCTCGAGTCCTCGACGCTCCCGGCCAAGCTCATCGACTGCCGCACGGACGACGTGACCCGCTCCGAGCTCTTCATCGTCGAGGGCGATTCGGCCCTCGGCACGGCCCGGCACGCCCGCTCGTCCGAGTTCCAGGCCCTCCTGCCCATCCGTGGCAAGATCCTCAACGTGCAGAAGGCCTCGGTCGGGGACATGCTCTCCAACGCTGAGTGTGCCGCGCTCATTCAGGTGGTCGGTGCGGGCTCGGGCCGAAGCTTCGACCTCGCGTCGGCGCGCTACGGGCGCGTGATCCTCATGACGGACGCCGACGTGGACGGTGCCCACATCCGTACGCTCCTGCTCACGCTGTTCTTCCGCTACATGCGGCCCATGATCGAGGACGGCCGCGTGTACGCGGCCGTCCCGCCGCTGCACCGCGTCGAGGTCATCAACCCGGGCAGCAAGGCGAACGAGATGGTCTACACGTACTCCGAGAGTCAGCTGCACGTGCTGCTCAAGCGTCTCGAGGCCGACGGCCGGCGTTACAAGGAGCCGATCCAGCGCTACAAGGGCCTCGGTGAGATGGACGCCGACCAGCTCGCGGAGACGACCATGGACCCGCGCCACCGCAGCCTCCGCCGCGTCACGATCGAGAGCGCGCAGCGGGCCGAGGAGGTGTTCGAGCTGCTCATGGGCTCCGACGTGGCGCCGCGCAAGGACTTCATTGTGACCGGAAGCTCGAGCCTCGATCGCGAGCGCATCGACGCGTAGCCGCGAAGCGGTGGGGGAGACCGGCTAGCCCACTAGTCCCGGCGCGAGCAGAAGGACAGTCGGGACGGCGAGGAGGAGCCCCGAGCCGGCGAGCACCGCCGTCGTCTGCGCGGGACTCAGCGGAGGCTGGGGGGTGAGGAGCCGGCTCACGCGCGAGGCGAGCGAGGCCTC
>NZ_JBKZWT010000084.1:0-13779 GCF_047759905.1 Sinomonas sp. G460-2
TTCGGCAAGGGCGGTGCCGGTCGCGGCAAGCAGCGCAAGTCGAAGCGCGCAAAGCGCCAGGAACTGGAGCAGATGAGCGCTCCGTCACTTGGCGGCGTTTCGGTTCCGCGCGGCGACGGCGACACGATCGTGCGCCTCCGCCGCGGTGCGTCCATCACGGACTTCGCGGAGAAGATCGATGCGAACCCGGCCTCGCTCGTGACGGTGCTCTTCCACCTCGGCGAGATGGCCACGGCCACGCAGTCGCTCGACGAGGAGACGTTCGGCGTGCTCGGCGAGGAGCTCGGCTACAAGATCCAGGTCGTCTCGCCGGAGGACGAGGAGCGCGAGCTGCTCGAGTCGTTCGACATCGACCTCGATGCCGAGCTTGAGGCCGAGACGGACGAGGACCTCGAGGTCCGCCCGGCCGTCGTGACGGTCATGGGCCACGTCGACCACGGTAAGACGCGCCTCCTCGACGCCATCCGCCACACCAATGTGGTCGATGACGAGCACGGCGGCATCACGCAGCACATCGGTGCGTACCAGATCTCGTTCGAGCACGAGGGCGATCCGCGCAAGCTGACCTTCATCGACACCCCGGGTCACGAGGCGTTCACCGCCATGCGTGCCCGTGGTGCGCAGGTCACCGACATCGCGGTGCTCGTCGTGGCCGCGGACGACGGCGTCATGCCGCAGACGGTCGAGGCGCTCAACCACGCCCAGGCCGCCGGCGTGCCGATCGTCGTCGCGGTCAACAAGATCGACAAGGAGGGCGCCAACCCGGACAAGGTCCGTGGCCAGCTCACCGAGTACGGTCTCGTGCCCGAGGAGTACGGCGGCGACACGATGTTCGTGGACGTCTCCGCGCGCCAGAACCTGCACATCGATGATCTGCTGTCCGCGGTCCTGCTCACCGCAGATGCCGCGCTCGACCTCCGGGCGAACCCGAACAAGGACGCCCGCGGTGTCGCGATCGAGGCCAACCTCGACCGCGGCCGGGGCGCCGTGGCGACGGTCCTCGTGCAGTCGGGCACGCTCCGCGTGGGCGACAACATGGTCGCGGGAACGGCCCATGGCCGCGTCCGCGCGATGTTCGACGAGGACGGCGAGCCGGTCGAGGCCGCGCTCCCGGCGCGTCCCGTCCAGGTCCTGGGCCTTTCCTCGGTCCCGAGGGCAGGCGACACGTTCCTCGTGACCGAGGACGAGCGCACCGCCCGCCAGATCGCGGAGAAGCGCGAGGCCGCCGAGCGCAACGCGCAGCTCGCGAAGCGCCGCAAGCGGATCAGCCTCGAGGACTTCGACAAGGCTGTGGCCGAGGGCAAGATCGACACCCTCAACCTCATCCTCAAGGGCGACGTGTCGGGTGCCGTCGAGGCGCTCGAGGACTCGCTGCTGAAGATCGACGTCGGCGAAGAGGTTCAGCTGCGCGTGATCCACCGCGGCGTCGGCGCGATCACGCAGAACGATGTCAACCTCGCAACGGTCGACAACGCGATCATCATCGGCTTCAACGTCCGCCCCGCGGAGCGTGTCGCCGAGCTCGCGGACCGCGAGGGCGTGGACATGCGCTTCTACTCGGTCATCTACGCGGCCATCGAGGACATCGAGCTCGCCCTCAAGGGCATGCTCAAGCCGGAGTACGAGGAGGTGCAGCTCGGTACCGCCGAGGTGCGCGAGATCTTCAAGTCCTCCAAGTTCGGCAACATCGCCGGCTCGATCGTCCGCAGCGGGATCATCCGTCGCAACTCGAAGGCACGGCTCCTGCGCGACGGCGTCGTGATCGCCGAGAACCTCTCGATCGAATCGCTCAAGCGGTTCAAGGATGACGCAACCGAGGTCCGCGAGGGCTTCGAATGCGGTATCGGCCTGGGGTCGTTCAACGACATCCAGCTCGAGGACATCGTCGAGACGTTCGAGATGCGCGAGAAGCCGCGCGTCTGAGAAGTGCCCGCCTAGAAGGGGCCCCGCGAGCGCGGGGCCCCTTCTACGGTCCCCACGGACCAGATTTTTGAGAAGGAGTTCACCATGGCAGATCCCGCCCGCGCTGCGCGTCTGGCGCAGCGGATCAAGGTTGTCGTGGCCGAGGCCCTGCGCAAGTCCGTCAAGGACGATCGCGCGGAGGCGATCACGGTCACCGATGCCCGCGTGACGAGCGACCTGCAGCACGCGACCGTCTACTACACCGTATTCGGGGATTCGGCCGCCCAGGAAGGCGCCCGCGAGGTGCTCGACGCCAAGAAGGGCGTTCTGCGCCGCGAGGTGGGGCGCAACCTCACGATCCGCCTCACGCCGACGCTCGAGTTCGTTGCCGACGAGGTTCCCGTCAACGCGTCCCATGTCGAGGACCTCCTGCGGCAGGCCCACGCGCGTGACGCCGAGGTGGCCAAGCTCGCCGAGGGTGCCCACCACGCGGGCGACGCCGATCCTTACCGCAAGCCCGAGGCCCACGAGGACGGTAGCGACGCCGAGCACGAATCCGAGTTCGACGACGTCGACGTCGACGCGGAGTAAGTTCGCCGCGCAGTTAGTCGACGCCACGTAACGCCCTACCATAGGCCGTATGGGTCAAGAGGATCCCGCTGCGGCCTATCTTGAGCGCGCCGTCGACCTCGCCGTCGCGAACGTGGCCGACGGCGGTGGACCGTTCGGCGCCATCGTCGTGATGGCGGACGGAACGGTCTTCGAGGGCACGAACCGGGTCACGCGCGACAACGATCCGACCGCGCACGCCGAGGTCGTCGCGATCCGGCGCGCCGCGGCGGGCACGGGCGACTTCGACCTCCACGGCGCCGTCCTCTACACGAGCTGCGAGCCGTGCCCCCTGTGCCTCGCCGCGGCCCTGTGGGCGCGTGTCTCGGCGGTCCGCTTCGCGGCCGATCGGCACGACGCCGCCGCGGCCGGCTTCGACGACGCCCTGTTCTACCGGTACTTCGCTGGCCAGGACCACTCGCTCATGCCCGTGGCCCGGGCCGACCTGGCCCGCAGGACCGCGCCGTTCGAGGCCTGGGCCGCGTTCGAGGGGCGCGTCGACTACTGACATACTGGGAGGCGTGCTTTCTGGACTCGTGATCGTCGACAAACCGCAGGGATGGACGAGCCACGACGTCGTGGGCCGCGTACGCCGCCTGGCCGGCACCCGGAAGGTGGGCCACGCGGGCACCCTTGACCCCATGGCCACCGGCGTCCTCGTGGTCGGCATCAACCGCGCGACGCGGCTCCTTTCCTACATCGTGGGCACCACCAAGACGTATACGGCGACCATCCGCCTGGGCCAGAGCACTGTGACGGACGACGCCGAGGGCGAGATCGTCTCCGAGGCCATCGCAGCGGCCATCACCGCGGAGCAGATCCGCGCGGGTGCCGAGCGGCTCACGGGCGACATCCTCCAGGTGCCCAGCAGCGTGAGCGCCATCAAGGTGGGCGGAGAGCGCTCGTACGCGCGCGTCCGCGCGGGGGAGAGCGTCACGCTCGAGGCGCGGCCCGTGACCGTCCACGAGTTCCGCGTCCACGAGGTCCGCCGCGAGCGCGGCGGCCGCGTGCTCGATGTCGATGTCACGGTCCGCTGCTCCTCCGGAACCTACGTGCGGGCGCTCGCGCGTGACCTCGGCGCCGATCTCGGAGTGGGGGGTCATCTCACCGCGCTCCGCCGCACGCAGGTGGGACCCTACGACATCGCCGCGGCCCGAACGCTCGATGAGCTCGCCGAGGACTTCGCGGTCCTTCCGATCGCCGAGGCCGCGAGGGCGCTCCTTCCCGTCCGCGAGCTGAGCCCGGACGAGGCGGTCGAGCTTTCGTTCGGCCGGAAGATCGCGCCGAGCGGGCGCGACACCGTGACGGCCGCGTTCGCGCCCGACGGGAGCCTCGTCGCGCTGCTCAAGGACGCCGGGCAGGCCGCGAAGCCTGAGCTCGTGTTCGCCGCCCACGGGGGCTCTGAGTGATCACCGACCCGTTCTTCTGGATTGGGACGGGCGTGTGCGCCGTCTCACTCGCCATCTGCCTCGTCGCGGCGGCGACCAAGCGCTATCCGGGCGATGCCGCGATCCTGTCCGTGGTCGCCGTCGAACTTTTCCTGCTGGTCTTCGGCGTCGGCGCGATCGCGCGGCAGGCCGGCGGGGAGCACGTCCGGGGCGAGGCCTGGGAGTTCTGGGGCTACGAGCTCACGGCCCTCGTGCTGCCCGTCGCCGCCTTCTGGTGGGCGATCCTCGACAAGTCCCGGTGGAGCAACGTGGTGCTCGCCGCGGTGCCCATCACGGTGTTCGTCATGCTCTTCCGCATGGAGCAGATCTGGAACGGAGCCTACTGACGTGGCGGAGAACAACGCGCCTCAGACCACCGCCCACTCGCCGAGCGCACGGAGCCGCGGGCTCGGGCGTCTCGTCGTGGCGATCTACGGGATCTTCGCGATCTCGGCGACGGCACGGGCCGGCTACCAGATCGCCACGAAGTTCAGCGAGGCGCCGCTCGCCTACACGCTGAGCGCGGTGGCCGCGGTCGTGTACATCGTCGCGACGGTTGCGATGGCCCGCAAGAGCGTCGGCACGTGGTATCTCACGGTGGGGGCCGTCCTCCTCGAGCTCGTAGGCGTGCTCGCGGTCGGCACCCTCAGCGTCGTCGCGCCGCAGGACTTCGCGCAGGACACGGTCTGGAGCGTCTACGGCCGCGGCTACGGCTTCGTGCCGCTCGTCCTGCCATTCGTGGGGCTCGCGTGGCTCTACGCGAACCGGCCCCGCCGCGCGGCGCCGAGCCGGTAGTCTGTGGGACGCAGCGGATTGGGGGAGAAGACGCGCAACGAGGAGGAGGACACGGTGCAGATCTGGCGCGGGCTTGACGAGGTTCCGGGCGACTTCGGGCCCACCGCGGTCACCGTGGGGAACTTCGACGGCGTGCACCGCGGCCACCAGCAGGTGCTCGCGTGGCAGGCACAGTGGGCGAGCCGGAACGGCGCCAAGACGGTCGCCGTGACGTTCGACCCGCATCCCGCCAAGGTCCATCGGCCTGACACGGCGCCGGACCTCATCATGGGCATCGACGACCGGATCGCGGCCTTGGCCGCCTACGGTCTCGACGCCGTCCTCGTGCTGCACTACACACTCGAGTTCGCGCAGCAGTCGGCCGAGGAGTTCGTGAAGAACGTCTTCGTGGACGGCTTGCGGGCGAGCGCCGTCGTGGTGGGCCACGACGTGCGCTTTGGGCGCGGCAACGCCGGCGATCTCGCGACGATGCAGGAGCTCGGCGCGCGCCACGGCTTCGAGGTCGTGGTGGTGGACGAGTTCCGGGAGCGGGATCCGAGCCCGCTCGGGGAGGACGACGCCGCGCAGCGGCGCTGCTCGTCGACGTGGGTTCGTGAGGCGCTCGACCGAGGGGACGTCCGCACCGCCGCCGAGATCCTGGGCAGGCCCCACGCGATGCACGGCGGGGTGGTGCACGGCGCGGCTCGGGGACGGGCCCTCGGCTTCCCGACGGCGAACCTCGCGCACGACTCGATCGGCCACATTCCCGCGGACGGGATCTACGCGGGCTGGCTCGTCGACGAGGATGGCACGCGCTGGCCCGCGGCGATCTCCGTGGGCTCGAACCCCACGTTCGTGGGCGTCTCGCGGCAGGTCGAGGCCCACGTGATCGACCGCCCGGACGAGGCTCCGGACGACTTCGACCTGTACGGCCAGAAGGTCGTCGTCGAGTTCGTCGAGCGGCTCCGCGGCATGGTCGCCTATCGCGGCCCCGAGGCGCTCATCGAGCAGATGAAGGTCGACGTCGACCAGGCTCACCGGATTCTGGCGGGGGCGCGGCCCGGGGCTTAAAATCCCGGGCATGAGCCAGCTCACACCTCAGCCGTTCGAATCCCGAACGTGGTTCCGCTGGGCGGCCTTTGCGATCATCGTCGGCGGGGCCGCCATGTTCGTTCTCCAGGCCGGAGAACTGTTTGCCTCCAATCGCCCGTCCTATTTCTCGGTGGTCGGACCGGCCATCGGCATCGCCCAGCTGCTCATGGCCTTCGGGTGCGTGGGGCTCTGGTCGGATCACGCGTTCGGCGGCGGGGTGTTTGCCCGCACGGGCCTCGCGCTCGCCATCCTCGGCCTCGCTGCCCTCGCCGTGGGCAATCTCGCGGCGCCGTTCGGCGATCTCGCCGTGTTCTACGCAGGCGCAACCCTCCTGATTCCCGTGGGGTTCGTCCTCGCCGGCATTGCGGCCATCAGGAGCCGCGTGTGGCACGGCTGGGAGCGCTTCATTCCGCTCGGCGTCGGCCTCCTGCCCATCATCGTCGTGTTCCCGACGTACGCGGCGGGCAACGCGATCGGCGAGTTCGCGGTGGGCGTGTGGGGCCTCGCGTTCGTGCTGCTCGGCTGGGCCGAACTGCGCGAGCCGCCGCTCGAACCCGCGCACGCCGAGAACTCGGTCAAGCCGCACAAGCGGGGGCGCTGATATTCATTACCCTTGCTTAGGTGACAGATCTCACCTCAACCCCTGAGAACACGCGCGCGCTCGAAGACGGAATCGTGCGCGACCTCGCGGGCCGCATGTCCTACAGCGGCTACCTCGAGCTCGATCGCCTCCTGAGTGCCCAACACCCCGTGAGCGTTCCCGAGCACCATGACGAGCTGCTGTTCATCATTCAGCACCAGACCACGGAGCTGTGGCTCAAGCTCGTGCTCCACGAGCTCCGCAGCGCGTGCGAGTGGCTCCGCGACGACAACCTCGGCGCCGCGCTCAAGGCGATCGCGCGCGTCAAGCACATCCAGAAGACGCTCACGGAGCAGTGGAGCGTCCTCGCGACCCTCACGCCGCACGAGTACGCCCAGTTCCGCGGCTTCCTCGGCCACGCCTCGGGCTTCCAGTCGGGGCAGTATCGCTCGGTCGAGTTCATCCTCGGCAACAAGAACTCCGGCATGCTTGCGGTCTTCGACGCCGAGCCCGAGATGCGGTCCCAGCTCGAGGCGCTCCTCAACGCGCCGAGCCTGTACGACGAATTCCTGCGCTACCTCGCGCGCCACGGCTACGCCGTCCCGCAGGACGTGCTCGAGCGGGACGTCCGGACCGCCCACGCTTTCTCCGCGGGGCTCGTTCCCCTGTTCAAGGACATCTACGAGAACGCGGAGCAGCACTGGGCGGCCTACGAGACGTGCGAGGAGCTCGTGGACCTCGAGGACAACTTCCAGCTGTGGCGCTTCCGGCACCTGCGGACCGTGCAGCGCACGATCGGCCTCAAGACCGGGACCGGAGGCTCGAGCGGCGTGGGCTTCCTGCGCAAGGCGCTCGACCTCACGTTCTTCCCCGAGCTCTTCGCCGTGCGGACGGAGATCGGACGATGAGCGAGGTCGCGTCGGCAAGCGAGCTGACGGGGCGAGCCGCTGCGCTCGACGCCGACGATCCGCTCGCGCGGTTCCTTGAGCTCTTCGTCGAGTCGCCGGACGTCGTGTCCTACCTCGACGGCAACTCCCTGGGGCGGCCCCTGCGCCGCACGGCCGAGGACGTGCGGCTCTTCGCGGAGGAGGAGTGGGGCAGCCGGCTCATCCGCGGCTGGGACGAGCGCTGGCTCGACGAGCCGCTCGTCCTCGGCGACAGGCTCGGGGCCGCGTGCCTCGGCGCCGCGCCGGGCCAGACGGTCCTGGCGGATTCGACGACCGTCAACCTGTACAAGCTCATCCGCGCTGCCATCGAACTGGCAGGACCCGACCGCACCGAGATCGTGGCGGACACCGACAACTTCCCGACGGATCGGTATCTCGTCGAGGGCATCGCGGCGGAGCGCGGCCTCACCGTGTGCTGGATCGACGCCGACCCGTTGACCGGGGTGACCACGGCGCAGGCCGCCGAGGCGATCACGGGGCGCACCGCCGTCGTCGTCCTTTCCCACGTCGCCTACCGCTCGGGCTACATTGCCGACGCGCGGGCCATCACCGAGCTCGCGCACCGCGCGGGAGCGCTCGTGGTGTGGGACCTGTGCCACTCGGCTGGCGCCGTGCCAGTGGAGCTCGACGCGTGGGGCGCCGATTTCGCGGCCGGCTGCACGTACAAGTACCTCAACGGCGGCCCCGGCTCGCCCGCGTTCGCGTACGTCGCGGCCCGCCACCAGGCGGCCCTTCGGCAGCCGGTCCAGGGCTGGCTCGGGCGGCGGGACGCGTTCGAGATGGGGCCGGGGTACGAGCCCGCCGACGGCATTCGCCGCTTCATCAGCGGGACCCCGCCGATCTTCGCGATGCTTCCGCTGCGCGGCATGCTCTCGCTCGTCGAGGAGGCCGGGATCTCGGCGATCCGGGAGAAATCGATCGCGCTCACCGAGTTTGCGATCGCCGCGCACCACGAGCTCCTCGAGCCGCTCGGTGTCACGCTCGCCTCGCCCGAGGACGCGAGCGTGCGCGGCGGCCACGTGACGCTCGAACACCCCGCGTTCCGCGAGCTCACCCAGCGGCTCTGGGATCGCGGCGTGATTCCGGACTTTCGGGCGCCGCAGGGGCTCCGTCTCGGCCTCTCGCCGCTCAGCACGAGCTTCGGCGAGACGCTCCGCGGTATCGAGGCGGTGCGCGAGGAACTCGTGGGCGCGGACTTGCCGCGCGTCATTTGATAGAATCTTCGGTGGCCCTCGCTGCAGTCCGTGGCGGCCTGGGCCGCGCCGGGTCCTCGCTTGCGGGCGAAAGGGGCCGGTGTTCCCCGGGGACGCAGCGTCCGGCGGGCCGCACGGCACGAAACGAGAGGTACTGAGCTCAATGGCTTTGGATCCCGCCGTCAAGCAGGAGATCATCAAGGAATATGCCACGAAGGAAGGCGACACCGGGTCCCCCGAGGTCCAGATCGCCGTTCTCACGAAGCGCATCAAGGACTTGACTGAGCACATGAAGCAGCACAAGCACGACTTCCACACGCAGCGCGGCCTTCTCGCGCTCGTGGGCCGTCGCAAGCGCATGCTCGCCTACCTGCACGACACCGACATCGACCGCTACCGTTCGCTCATCGAGCGCCTCGGCCTGCGCCGCTAGTCTTGGAGCGGCCCGCCTTTCCCGTTGGGATGCGGCGGGCCGCTTCAGTACGTAAGCGTTTACACTCCGACTACGACAATCCACCGGAGGCTCCGGCAATCTGCGGTCCTCGGTAGTGGCTCTTGGGCTCGACCTCCCGTCGCGCCAAGGGCCTCGATCGAAGACCGGGTACCGCCGCCTCCGCCCAACACGAACGGAGGTGGCTCTCCCATGGAGGGTCCCGAGATCCAGTTTGCCGAGGCCGTTATTGACAACGGCCGCTTCGGCCAGCGCGTTCTGCGCTTCGAGACGGGCCGGCTGGCCAAGCAGGCCGCAGGCTCCGCGATGGCGTACATCGATGATGAGACCGCGCTGCTCTCCGCGACGACGGCCGGCAAGGCCCCGCGCGAGGGCTTCGACTTCTTCCCCCTCACGGTTGACGTCGAGGAGCGCATGTACGCCGCGGGCCGCATCCCCGGCTCGTTCTTCCGCCGCGAGGGCCGCCCGTCCACGGACGCGATCCTCGCGTGCCGCCTCATGGACCGCCCGCTGCGCCCCGCGTTCGTCAAGGGCCTGCGCAACGAGGTCCAGGTCGTCGTGACCGTCCTCGCGATCAACCCGGACGAGCTCTACGACGTCGTCGCGATCAACGCGGCCTCGATGTCCACGCAGCTCGCTGGCCTCCCGTTCTCGGGCCCGATCGGCGGCGTGCGCGTCGCCCTCGTGCACGACGCGCAGGGTTCGCAGTGGGTCGCCTTCCCGAAGCACTCCCAGCTTGAGAACGCGACGTTCGACATGGTCGTGGCCGGCCGCATCGCGGGCGACGACGTCGCCATCATGATGGTCGAGGCCGAGGCCACCGAGCAGTCGTGGGGCCTCATCAAGGGCGAGGGCGCCACCGCCCCGACAGAGGAGGTCGTGGCCGAGGGCCTCGAGGCCGCGAAGCCGTTCATCCGCGCCCTGTGCGAGGCCCAGCAGGACCTTGCCGACCGCGCCGCGAAGCCGACGACCGAGTTCCCGGTCTTCCTCGACTACGAGCAGGACGCGTACGACGCCGTCGACGCCGCCGCGGCAGAGCGCCTCGCGCAGGTCTTCAGCATCGCCGACAAGCAGGAGCGCGACTCGGCCTCCGACGAGCTCAAGGACGAGGTGCTCGCCCAGCTCGGGGGCCAGTTCGAGGGCCGCGAGAAGGAGCTGTCCGCCGCGTTCCGCTCGGTCACGAAGAAGGTGGTGCGCCAGCGCATCCTCCGCGACCAGGTCCGCATCGACGGCCGTGGCCTCACGGACATCCGTCAGCTCACCGCCGAGGTCGAGGTGCTCCCGCGCGTCCACGGCTCCGCGATCTTCGAGCGCGGCGAGACGCAGATCCTCGGCGTCACGACGCTCAACATGCTCAAGATGGAGCAGCAGATCGACTCGCTCTCGCCCGAGACGCACAAGCGGTACATGCACAACTACAACTTCCCGCCGTATTCGACGGGTGAGACGGGCCGCGTCGGCTCGCCGAAGCGCCGCGAGATCGGTCACGGCGCCCTCGCCGAGCGCGCCCTCGTGCCGGTTCTGCCGTCCCGCGAGGAGTTCCCGTACGCGATCCGCCAGGTGTCCGAGGCCCTCGGCTCCAACGGTTCGACGTCGATGGGCTCCGTGTGCGCCTCGACGCTCTCGCTGCTCAACGCGGGCGTGCCGCTCAAGGCGCCCGTGGCGGGCATCGCGATGGGTCTCGTCTCCGACGAGGTCGATGGCCAGACCCGCTACGCGGCCCTCACCGACATCCTCGGTGCCGAGGACGCGTTCGGCGACATGGACTTCAAGGTCGCCGGCACGAGCGAGTTCGTCACGGCCATCCAGCTCGACACGAAGCTCGACGGCATTCCCGCCTCGGTCCTGGCCGCGGCGCTCAAGCAGGCCCGCGAGGCCCGCCTGCACATCCTCTCGGTCATCAACGCCGCGATTGAAGGCCCGGACGAGCTCTCCGAGTTCGCCCCGCGCATCATCGCGATCAAGATCCCCGTTGACAAGATCGGCGAGGTCATCGGGCCCAAGGGCAAGATGATCAACCAGATCCAGGAGGACACGGGCGCCGACATCTCGATCGAGGACGACGGCACCGTGCTCATCGGCGCGACCGACGGCTCCTCGGCCGAGGCCGCCCGGGCCGCGATCAATGCGATCGCGAACCCGCAGCTGCCCGAGGTCGGCGAGCGCTACCTCGGCACGGTCGTCAAGACGACCACGTTCGGCGCGTTCGTCTCGCTCACCCCGGGCAAGGACGGCCTCCTGCACATCTCCGAGCTGCGCAAGCTCGCGGGTGGCAAGCGCGTGGACAACGTCGAGGACGTCGTCTCGGTGGGCCAGAAGGTCCAGGTCGAGATCACGAAGATCGACGACCGCGGAAAGCTCTCGCTCGCCCCCGTGGTCGAAGAGGGCGAAGCTCCCGCCGAGGCCGCTCCGGCCGAGACAGCTGGCGCAGCTGTCGAGGCCGCCGACGCGTAGCCGATGGCCAGCGTCGTCTTGCCGCTGACCTCCGGCCAGCTCGTGGACGGCGCCCCGTCGTCGACCACGATCTTCGGGCAGGATGGGGGCGCCGTCGTGCGCCGTTCCATCCTGCCCGGAGGCGTGCGCGTCCTCACGGAGGCGATGCCGGGCCAGCGCTCGGCGTCGATTGGCTTCTGGGTCGGTGTCGGGTCCCGTGACGAAGCCGCGGGGCAGCACGGCTCGACCCACTTCCTCGAGCACCTGCTCTTCAAGGGGACTCGCCGCCGCACAGCCCTCGAGATCGCCTCGGCGTTCGACGAGGTGGGCGGCGAGTCCAACGCCGCGACGGCCAAGGAGAGCACGTGCTATTACGCGCGCGTGCTCGACTCCGATCTGCCTATGGCGATCGACGTCATCGCGGACATGGTCACGTCCGCGATCCTCGACCCCGACGAGCTCGAGCAGGAGCGCGACGTGATCCTCGAGGAGATCGCGATGGACGGCGACGATCCCACGGACGTCGCCCACGAGCACTTCGTCGCGGCGGTCCTCGGCAAGCATCCGCTCGGGCGGCCCATCGGGGGCACACCCGAGGCGATCCGCGCCGTCGCCCGCGACTCGGTGTGGGAGCACTACCGCCGCTACTACCGCCCGTCCGAGCTCGTGGTCACCGCGGCGGGCGGGCTCGACCACGCGACTGTGTGCCGGCTCGTGCTCGACGCGCTGCGGTCCGCGGGCTGGACGCTCGACGACGGCGCCGCGCCAGTCGCGCGACGGTCGACGGCGGTCGCTGCGATCAGCGGCCGGCCCGGCCTCACGGTCGTGAAGCGCCAGGTCGAGCAGGCCAACGTGATCGTCGGCTGCCCGTCGATCATCGCGACGGACGAGCGCCGCTACGTCATGAGCGTGCTCAACGCCGTGCTCGGCGGAGGCATGTCCTCGCGGCTCTTCCAGGAGATCCGCGAGAAGCGCGGCCTCGTCTACTCGACGTATTCGTTCGCCTCCGCCTACGCCGACGCGGGCTACTTCGGCATGTACGGCGGCTGCGCGCCCGGGAAGGTCCCGCAGGTGCTTGCCCTCATGGACGCAGAGCTCGCCAAGCTGGCCGAGCTCGGCGTCTCGGAGGACGAGCTCCGCAAGGCCGTGGGCCAGCTCTCGGGCGGGATCGTCCTCGCGCTCGAGGACACGGGCTCCCGCATGTCGCGACTGGGCCGCGCGGAACTCGTCTCGGGCGAGTTCCAAGACGTCGACGAGACGCTCGCCCAGATCCGCGCCGTGACGGCCGAGCAGGTGCGCGAGCTCGCGGCTCAGCTCGCGGCCGCGCCCCGCACCGTCACGGTCGTGGGGCCGTTCGAGGAGACGGAGACGTTCGGCCTCGAGCTCTGATCACGCGCGCTCGGGTTACGCGAGGACGTCCTTCGTCGTGAAGCGCCCGTAGGCGAGCGCCCCGAACAGTGCGATGTAGCCGAGCTGCAGGAGGGCGTTGTCCCCGAACGAGCCCCACGCGATCGGCTCGCGCAGGAGGTCCGCGACGGCGAGCCAGTGGTCGCTGAACAGCCACGGGTGCAGCCAGTCGAGCTGGTCGAGCGCGTCGAGGACTTGCGAGACCACGGCGAGGACGATCGTCGCGGCCATCGCCCCGACGGGCACGCTCGTCATGGTCGAGGCGAACAGCCCGATCGCGGACAGGCCGAGCAGGGACACCGTGACGTATCCCGCCATGAGCAGGAGCCGCCCGAACGCCTCGGCCGGACTGATCGTGTCCCCCGAGAGGAGCGTCGCCTGGCCGAGCGGGAACAGCACGGCTCCCGCGATCGTCCCGCCGACGACGACGGCGAGCGCCGCCGCGGCGCAGAACACGGCGGACGTGAGGTACTTGATCACGAGAAGGCGCACCCTGCCGGCCGGGGCGGCGAGCAGGTAGCGCAGCGTGCCGAGGTTCGCCTCGCCCGCGATCGTGTCCCCGGCGACCACGCCGACCGTGAGCGGCAGGAACAGCGGCGTGCACACCACGAGCCCCACGACCCCCGCGAACAGCCCGTTGTGCGTGATCTGGTCCAGGAACGCGGGGCCACGGCCGCTCGACGCCCCCCGGGGCGAGAACCGCACGGCGAGGCCGATGAGCACGGGGACGGCCGCGAGCGCCGCGAGCATGGCCCACGTGCGCCAGCGGCGGAACAGGACCGAGAGCTCCGAGAGGAAGAGCCGGAAGCCCGCCGGCACGCTATCCAGCGACATCGAACCCCTCTCCCGTGAGCTCCACGAAGCGCTCCTCAAGGCTCGCCGCGGCGGCCGCGAACCCGCGGACCCGAACCCCGGCCGAGACGAGGGCCGCGACGACGTCCTCGGGCGAGGGCGCGCCGTCGTT
>NZ_JBKZWT010000085.1:0-13706 GCF_047759905.1 Sinomonas sp. G460-2
CTGGGGCGACATCCGTGGCCTTCACCGAGCAGATGCACGGCTGGTTCAGCCCCGAGGCCAAGGACCCGGACGCGGGCAGGAGCCTCGGGCGGGAGCAGGGCCGAACGGTCATGTTCGAGCTCACGATCACCGCCCCCGACATCGAGGAGTTCGTCGCGGACCCGGCCCACCCAGCCATCGCGACGGGCTACCTCGTGGCGGACCAGTACGGCGGGCGCCTCCCCGTGGAGCGCGGCTGGTTCAACCTGTTCGTCGACGACGGCTCGTTCGGCGGGCGGCCCGCGCGGCGGATGCTGTACCGGCTGTGGATCCGCGACCCAGGCGGGACGAAGCTCACGTTCACGGGCCACAAGCTCGTCCGCGACGACGGCGCGCTCAACCTGTGGCGCGACACGAGCGTCCTGTACGCGACGTTCCTCCGGGGGCACGTCCCGCCTCCCGCGGACACCCTGCACGGCCCGGCGGCCGCTCCCGGCGAGCCAGCCGACGTCGTCGGCGCGGGCGTCCTGCACATCAGGCCCGCAGACTTCGCGAAGCAGCTCACGACGTTCCGCACCACGGGCCCCGCGGGGCCCGACGCGCTCGGAGCGTTCGGCCGCTTCTTCCTCGGCCAGCTCTGGACCGTGTACGGCCCGGTGGCCCGCCGCTCCCCGTCGGCGCCCGCCTGATCCGGCCGCCCGAGCCAGCTCCCCGAAAGGCAGACCCATGAAACTCAAGGAGCTCGCGGCGCATTCCGCCGAGCTTGGCTTCACCCCCCAGCAGGCGGTGCGCTGGCTCGCCCCCGTCTCGCTCAGCAGGACGGCGCTCAAGGTCGCCGCCGCGACGCTCTTCGCCGCGTTCGGCGACAAGCGCGAACTCGAAGGCGCCCTCCCCGGCCCGCCCCTCCTGCTCGACCGGCTCCCCCTCCCCGGCAGGCCGGCCCAGCCGATCGACGGCGAACCCGGCGTCGGGCTCCCTCAGACTGAAGGCGAGACAGCCCCGGCCCCGCGGATCGTGCGGCGCGACGGCGAGGATCTGTGGCTCGACTTCGCCGCGGACCTCGGCGACGGGTTCGACGCGACCTATTCGATCGCGCTCCTCCTCGCCCAGGACGCCCTTGACGTCAACGGCGCGCAGCTCCCGCGCGGCGCCGTCCTCGTCCTCGGGGGTGACGAGGTCTACCCCGTCGCGTCGGCCAAGGGATACGAGGACCGGACGGTCGGCCCCTACAGCGCGGCGTTCCCCTTCTCCCCGCACCGCGTGCTCGCGGACTCGTGCCCACCAGCCTCCGTCATGATCGCCCTCCCGGGAAATCACGACTGGTACGACGGCCTCACGTCGTTCCTGCGCGTCTTCACGCGCCAGCACAGCATCGGCGGGTGGCGAACGATCCAGTCGCGCAGCTATTTCGGTCTCCGCCTCACGGGCGGCCGCGGGCACCCCGGCTGGTGGCTCGTGGGCCTCGACAGCCAGCTCGGCCAGTACATCGACGAGCCCCAGCTCGAATACTTCTACAACAACGTCACGACGAAGCTTCAGCCCGGGGATGCGATCATCCTGTGCCTCGCGTCCCCCTATTGGGTCCACGCGACGACGCCGACCGCGGACGAGTTCCGGCAGACCGACTTCTTCGAGCAGGACTATCTGCGGCGGCGGTTCAACCCCGAGACCGGCCTGTTCGAGGAGACCGGGGCGTCCGTGCGGCTTTGGCTGAGCGGCGACCACCACCACTATTCGCGCTTCGAATCCGTCGGTTCTGAGGAAGCCGCGCCGGGCGAGCCCGAACGTGGCGAGCCCGTGCAGCTCGTGACCTGCGGGCTCGGCGGCGCCTACCTCGCCGAGACGACGTGGGTGCCGCGCGAGCTCTCCTTGCCCGCGCCGATCACGGCCCCCGTCTCGGCGTCCGTGCTGCCCTCGGGCGGCCGCGGGGCCCGGGACGGGGACACGCGCCGCTTCGTCCGAACGTCCGCGCTGTACCCGGACGACGACGAGTGCCCCAGGCTCGTGCGCCGGCTCGCCAATCCGTTCTCGCGCTTCTGGCTTCCCGTCCGGAATCCGGGGTTCGGGCCGCTGCTCGGGCTTTGGCACACGGTCGCGTTCCTCGTCCTGTGGGCCGTCGTCAGCGGGCTGCGGGGCGAATCGCTCCTCGGCAACCTCGAGGGCATGGCGCACGAGGGCGTGTCCGCCACCGCGATCGTGGGCGTTGGGATCCCCCTCGCGGCGCTCGGAATCCTCGCGCTCATCACCGGCGCGCTCGATCGCGGCCGCGGAGCCGTGCTGACCTGCGCGCGCTGCGTGCTCTTCCAGATCGCGGCCCTCGGGCTGAGCGCGACGATCGTCCTGCTCGTGACGGACCTCGCGAGCCTCCCGGGCCCCGTCGCGGGGCCGCTCGCGCTCGTCATCGTGTTCCTCGGCGGCTGGACGTTCGGGAGCGAGGGATTCGCGCTCTTCATCATCGGGACGAAGGGCCCGAGCGGCGTCGCGTCCTGGGCGATGTCCGGCCAGGCGGTCGAAGACCACAAGGGATTCCTCCGCATCCGGCTCGCGCCCGACGGCACGGCCACCGTCTACCCGCTCGTCGCAGACACCGTGTGCCACGACTGGGACCTCGAGCCCGACGGCGCGGGGGCACGTCCCGTTCCGAGCGGCGGGCTCCCGGGCCTCCGCCTCCTCGAGGACCCCATCACGGTTGCCCGCGAAGCCACACAGGAAATCCGAGCCGTGAGGGAAGGAGCGAAGCCATGGGCATCACCCGCGCAGACCACGAGACGAGCGTCATCCCGTTCCGATCACGAGACGACCGCCCCCTCAGCCTCGTCCATGTGACGTCCCCGCTCACGCCGTCGAAAGGGCCGGTCCTGCTCGTCCACGGCGCGGGCGTCCGCGCCGAGCTGTTCCGGCCGCCGGTCGCGACGACCCTCGTCGACGTGCTCCTCGATGACGGCTGGGACGTGTGGATGCTCAACTGGCGGGCGTCCATCGACCTCGCACCAGTTGCCTGGACGCTCGCCGACGCCGCCGTGTACGACCACCCGGCCGCCGTCGACCGCGTCCTCGCGGAAACCGGAGCCGAGACGCTCAAGGCGGTCATCCACTGCCAGGGGTCCACATCGTTCGCGATGGCGGCCGCGGCGGGCCTGCTCCCGCGGGTCGACACGATCGTCTCGAACGCCGTCTCGCTCCATCCCGTCGTGCCCGCATTCTCGCGCTTCAAGATCGAGCGGCTCGCACCGATTGTGCAGCACTTCAGCCCGTTCATCTCGCCGGCATGGGGAAACCGCTCCGAGGGGTATTTCAGCCGGGCGTTGCGGGCTATCGTCAAGGCGAGCCACCACGAATGCGACAACACCGTGTGCAAACTCGTGAGTTTCACCTACGGGAGCGGGCGGCCCGCGCTCTGGCGGCACGAGAATCTCGACGAGACGACGCATTCGTGGATCAAAGGTGAATTCGCCGAGGTGCCGCTCAGCTTCTTCACCGAAATGGCCCGCTGCGTCCGCGCCGGCCGCCTCGTGACGGTCGGGCACCACCCCGAACTCCCCGACGACTTCGGTGCCCAGGCGCCACGCACCGACGCGCGCTTCGCGCTCCTCGCAGGCCTCGAGAACCTGTGCTTCCTCCCCGAAAGCCAAGAACGCTCGTACGAATTCCTCTCGCGGCATCGCCTCGGCCGGGACACGCTGCATCTCATCCCCGGCTACGGGCACCTCGATGTCTTCTTCGGATCCAACGCCTGGCAGGACACCTTTCCGATCATCGTCAAGGAGTTGAACTCATGAATTCCCTCGCACGGTTCCTCGCCCCGCTCCTGAGGCTCACGCCGTCGACCCTTCCCGAACGGCAGAAGGAGCTCCGCGGCCAATACGCCTCGGGGGACGGCATCGAATTCGTCATGCCCGTGAATTCGCATCACTCCCCCGTCCTCATGGCGGCGTTCCCCATCAACGCGAAGGCCGCCGCGGCCCTCCTGCCGGGGAAGGAGCTCCATCCCCTCACCATCGGGGGAAAGGGCGTCCTCATGGTCACGATCGTCAACTACGAATCCACGGACATCGGGAAATACATCGAATACTCGCTCGCGATCGCCGTCACGCGCGGGCTCAAGCCGCGCCCGCCGCTCCTGCCGTTCATCTTCCAGAAGAGCATGGGAATGGGACAGTTCGTCGTCGATCTCCCTGTGAGCACCGAGATCTCCGTCAAGGGCGGCAAGGGCATCTGGGGGATGCCGAAACACCAGGCCAACCTCGATTTCGTCATCGACGAGGAGACCGTCTCGGCCCAATACGACCTCGGCGGAAAGCTCGCGTGCTACGTCGAGATCAAGAAGCCCGAGCCCACGGGGCTCCCGCTCAAGATGGCGGCCTCCAACTATTGCGCATTCCGCGGAATGCTGTGGAAATCGGACATCTATTTCGAGGCAGTCGCCGACGTCGCGTTCGGGCGCCAGGCCAAGGGACGGATCGTGTTCGGCGACTCGCCCCGCGTCGCCCCGTTCAAGACCCTTGGCGTCGGGGGCAGCCCGCTCTTCACGGCCTGGCTCCCCCAGACCCACGGCGTGCTCGACGACCACTTCGAGGCCTGGTTCCTGACGGCCGAAAGCCACGAGGCCCTCGGATCGCTCGACGGCGGCGAGACGCTCGAGAGCGTCGTGGGCCTCGGCAAGAGCCAGAAATGGCTCGCGCCGCCCGACCGCTCGCTCACCGCGGGAGAGCGGGTTGCGGCGGAAGGGCGGGCGTCGTGAACTGGATCCTGCTGTTCGTCGAGCTCTACTTCCTGTTCGGGGCGACGATGTACGTCGGCACCATGTGGGTGCTCAAGTGGTTCCTCTACCCCACGTGGCGCTCGCTCGACCGCAGCAACGTCGACATGCACTTCGGCGTTCCGACGAAGCGCGCGACGGCGTTCTTCACCGTCGTCGTGCCCATCATGTTCGTCGCCGGAGCCGTCATGATCTGGGCCGAATGGGGCACGGTGCGCGTCATCCCGGCGTTCGTGTGCGAGGCGGGCATCATCGCGCTCACGATCGTGGGCCAGGGACTCATCATCCCGATCAACATCAAGATCCGCAGCGGCGACTTCGCCAACGACAACGAGCTCCGGAGCATGCTCATCCGCTGGATGATGCTCAATGACATCCGCTTCTACGTCTCGACGCTCACGTGGCTGTCCATGGTCTGGATCCTCGTGGCCCGGGGCCGTCTCGTGGAGACGTTCGCATGAGCACGGCGGACCTCCCGCGCACCGCGCCTGGCCGGAACGGCCGCGGGCTCCTCGCGTGGGCCTCGGCAGACCCTCTGCGTGCGGTCCTCGCGGTGATCGCCGTCGTCACCATCGTCTCCGGTGCCGCGCAGATCCCGCTCGGCGACGTCGTCCTGCGTCTCCTCGGCGTCGCCCCCGGACTCGTCGAGCGGCAGCTCTTCGGGACCATCGGGATGTTCATGATCGTCGTCGGCGGGCTCCTCCTGCACACGCTCGCGACGTCGACCGCCAACCGGCCCGTGCTCCTGTGGTGCGGCCTCCAGAAGGTCGGCGCGGCGGCCGCCGTCGGCATCGGCGTCGCCACCGCTGCGTTCGCCCCGCTCGCCCTCTCCGTCGCCTCCTTCGACTTCGTCACGGGGATCCTGTGCCTCGTCTACCTGAGGAAGCTCCCGCGCGTGGGGAGGCTCCCCTCGTGAAGCGCTCGCTCGTGCTCGCAGGAGGCGGGATGCGCGTCGCGTGGCAGGCCGGCGTCGTCCGCGCGCTCGCGGAAGAAGGCATCGCGTTCGACCACATCGACGGATCGTCGGGCGGGATCCTCGCGACCGGGATGCTCCTCTCCGGGGTTTCCCCCGAGGAGATGTGCGCCCGCTGGTCGAGTCTGGACGTGAGGGACTTCAGCTCGGCGCTTCCCCTCGGCGACTATCTCAAGGGGCCCGGGGCCCTCCCGGCGCTCGGCGACGCGGAAGGGATCCTGCGGAAGGTCTTCCCGGCGCTCGGGATCGACGCCGACGAAATCCGGCGCCGCGCCGTCCTCCCCGGCGCCGTCGAGGGCACGTTCAACGTCGCCGAATTCACGCGCAAGGTAGCCCACGCGATCGACGCCCGGCACATCGACGCCGAGCTCATGGCCGCCGGCATGTCCCTCCCGCTCTTCGTCACGCCGCTCGAGCGGGACGGCCAGGTCTGGACGGACGCGGTCTGGATGCGCGACGCCAATCTCCGCGAAGCTCTGCGGCGCGGCGCGGACGAGGTGTGGCTCGTGTGGTGCATTGGCAACTCGCCCTTCTGGGGCGGCGGCCTGTTCGGGCAGTACGTGCACATGATCGAGATGAGCGCGATGGGAGCCCTCCTCAGAGACCTCGAGGAGGCCACCGCGACAGGCCGCGAGTTCGTGCTCCACGTCATCAGGCCCGAGCATCCGCTTCCGCTCGATCCCGAGTTCTATCTCGGCCGCATCGATTCCGATGCCCTGATCGGCATGGGGTATCGGGACGCGCGCGCGTACCTCAGCGCACGGAAGCCCGGAGGCGTACCGCACGACGAATCCTGCACCGCGATGGTCGACCCGGTTCCCGGCGTCCGCTTCAACGAGGCGCTCCACGGCTCGGCGGACGGGCACGCGCTCACGGTCCGCGTCACGCTCGTGGTGCCAACGCGCGACACCGGGCAGCCAGCTGATGTCACGGGGTACGTCGACTTCGCGCCGTTCGGGCCACGCGTCTTCCTCGCCGACGGCGCCGTCGAGTCCGGCGGCGGGCGGATCTCCTACCGCGGGCGCGTGCGGGTCGATGGCGAGTGGGCAGATTTCCGGCTCACGCGGACGTTCGACGACGGCGCGCACGATGGGTGGCACGACGCGCGGCATGCGCGGCTCGAGGTCGGCGGACGCCTCGCGATCGACGTCTCGATGGGCCTCGGCGACGTCGCAGCGCTCCTCGGCTCGGTCGAGCCCGTCGGGGTGCACGGGATCGCCGACGGCGCCGCCGCCGTCGCAGGCTTCGCGTCCCGGGGCCTTCGCGAGCTGTTCGGCGCGGCCCCGTAACCCGACCCACGCGTGCTCACTTCCCGCTCTACGGGTCGCTGTGCAACTCCGGGTGTCGGGATCTCACCAGTTTCTCGCCGCGTCCTACTGTGTGGCGCCGCCGAACGTCGGCGAGTCGCGCCGCGGTCGGCTTCGATCGTGGTGAGTTTCCGACGGAACGTCGGGGTCAGTCCGTGAAGATTGCCGCCACCACCTGGTCGGCCCAGTCGAGGATCTCCTTGTCCTGCAGGTCTCGTCCGCCCACCGGCGAGGTCTTGGGCTTCGGGATGAGCACCGCTCCGAGCGCGGGCTTGAACTGCGCCCCCTTGTACATGCGCGTGAGCCGCATGACCTTCGACTCGGCCAGCTCCGCGGGCGCGAACCGGACCATGTTGCCCTGAAGGGCGACGTCGGTCAGGCCGGCCGCGCGGGCCCGTACCCGGAAGCGGGCGACGGCGGCGAGGTTCGCCACGGGCGCGGGCGGCTCGCCGTACCGGTCGGTGAGCTCGTCCATGACCTCGCCGATCGCGCCGTCGTCGGTCGCCGCCGCGAGCTTGCGGTAAGCCTCGAGCCGAAGCCGCTCCCCCGGGACGTAGTCGTGCGGAAGGTGGGCGTTGACCGGGAGCTCGATCTTCATGTCCGCGGTCTTCTCCTCGGATTCGCCGCGGAAGTCCGCGACGGCCTCCCCGACGAGCCGGATATACAGATCGAAGCCGACCCCCGCGATGTGCCCGGACTGCTCGCCGCCGAGCAGGTTGCCCGCGCCACGGATCTCGAGGTCCTTCATGGCCAGCTGCATGCCCGCGCCGAGCTCGTTGTGCGCCGCGACGGCCTTGAGCCGCTCGAGCGCGACCTCGCCGAGAGGCTTCTCCGACGGGTACAGGAAGTACGCGTACGCGCGCTCGCGCCCGCGGCCCACGCGCCCACGGAGCTGGTGGAGCTGCGAGAGCCCGTACGAATCGGCCCGGTCCACGATGAGGGTGTTCGCGTTCGAGATGTCGAGGCCGGTCTCGATGATGGTCGTGCAGACCAGGACGTCGAAGCGCTTCTCCCAGAAGTCCACGATGATCTGCTCGAGCCGGTGTTCCGACATCTGCCCGTGCGCGACCTCGACCCGCGCCTCCGGCACGAGCTCGCGGATCGACGCTGCCATCTTCTCGATCGACGCGACGCGGTTGTGCACGAAGAACACCTGTCCCTCGCGCATGAGCTCGCGCCGGATCGCGGCCGAAACCTGCTTCTCCGTGTAGGGGCCCACATACGTCAGCACGGGGTGGCGCTCCTCGGGCGGGGTCGCGAGCGTCGAGGTCTCGCGGATGCCCGTGAGGGACATCTCGAGCGTGCGAGGGATGGGCGTCGCCGACATCGCGAGGACGTCCACGTTGGTGCGCATCTTCTTGAGCGCCTCCTTGTGCTCGACGCCGAAGCGCTGCTCCTCGTCGACGATCACGAGCCCGAGATCCTTGAACTCGACCTCCTTCGAGAGGAGCCGATGCGTCCCGATGACGACGTCGACGCTGCCCTTCTGGAGCCCCTCGACCGTGTCCTTGGCCTCGCCTCCCGCCTGGAAGCGGCTCAGCGCCCGCACGCGCACGGGGAAGCCCGAGAAGCGCTCGGAGAAGGTCTCGAAGTGCTGCTGGGCGAGCAGCGTGGTCGGCACGAGCACGGCCACCTGCTTCCCGTCCTGGACGGCCTTGAACGCGGCCCGGACGGCGATCTCGGTCTTGCCGTACCCGACATCACCGGAGACGAGGCGGTCCATGGGGATGTCCCGCTCCATGTCCGCCTTGACCTCGTTGATCGTGGTGAGCTGGTCCGGCGTCTCGATGTACGGGAACGCCTCCTCGAGCTCGCGCTGCCACGGGGTGTCCGGCCCGAACGCGTGGCCGCGGGAGGCCATGCGGGCCGAGTACAGGCGGATGAGCTCGCCCGCGATCTCCTTGACTGCTTTCTTTGCTCTCGACTTCGTGGCCGCCCAGTCCGCGCCGCCCATCTTGGAGAGCGAGGGCGCGTCCCCGCCCACGTAGCGGGTCACCTGGTCGAGCTGGTCGGTCGGCACAAAGAGCCGATCCCCGGGCGCCCCACGCTTCGACGGCGCGTACTCGAGCACGAGGTACTCGCGCATGGCGTCCGAGCCGCCCCCGGCCTTCCGTTGCATGAGCTCCACGAACTTGCCGATGCCGTGCTGCTCGTGGACCACGAAGTCGCCCGCGTGGAGCTGGAGGGGGTCGACGGCGTTGCGACGGCGCGAGGGCATCTTGCGCATGTCGCGGGTCCCCGCGGCGCTCGCGCGGCCGAGCAGGTCCGCCTCCGTGAGCAGCCCGAGCTTGAGGCCATCGAGCACGAAGCCCTTGCCCGCCGTCGCGGTCGTGATCTCGATGATGCCGGGCTCGGGCTCGCCCTCGAGCCCCTCGAGCCGCGTGCACGGGATCTCGGCGTCGTGGAAGAGCTCCGCGAGGCGCTGCGCAGGGCCGGGGCCGTCCGTCGCGACGACGAGGCGCCACTGGTCCGCGACGCGCGAGCCGATGAACTGCATCATCTCGCCGACGTCGCCGTGATACCCGCGCGGCTCGCGGGCCGCGATCGAGAGCGTGTCGATGTCGAGCACCGTCTCCTCGTCGACGCCGAGCGACGTGACCGACCACCACGAGATCGAGCGGGCGATCGCGGCGGAGCGGGTGTCCGCGAGCGTCGCGAAGCTCGCGTCCTCGAGCCTGCCAGCGTGCTCGGCGTCCCCGCTCGCGCCCCCGCCCGCGGCGACGCTCAGGTCGAGGGGTGCGGCCCCGCCGTCGGACGCTGTGGCCCACGCGGCGGCGAGGAACTCGTCGTTGGTGGCGGCGAGATCGTGCGCTCGGGAGCGCACCTTCTCGGGCTCGAGGAGCAGCGCGACGGAGCCCTCGGGCAGCTCGTCGACGAACGGCACCATCGAGTCGACGAGGAGCGGCGCGAGGGACTCCATGCCCTCGACGGCGATGCCGCCCGCGATCCTCTCGAGCATGTCCTCGGCGGCGGGAAGGTGCCCCTTGAGGCGTGCGGCGCGGCTCATGACGGACGGCGTAATGAGCAGCTCGCGGCATGGAGGGGCGACGAGGGACGTGGGGTGGTGGATGTGCGGGCCCGTGAGCGAGCGCTGATCGGCGACGGCGAACCAGCGCATCTGCTCGATCTCGTCGCCGAAGAACTCGACGCGCACCGGGTGGTCCTCGGTGGGCGGGAAGACGTCGATGATCCCGCCGCGCACTGCGAACTCGCCGCGGCGGCTCACCATGTCCACGCGCGCATACGCCGCGGCGGCGAGGGCCCGGACCACCTCGTCGAACGAGCGCTCCTGGCCCACCGTGAGCGAGACGGGGGCGAGGTCGCCGAGGCCGGCGACGAGGGGCTGCAGGACCGCGCGGATAGGGGCGACGACGACGCGAAGCGGCTGCGCGCCGTCGTGCGCTGGGAGCTCGGGGTGCGTCAGGCGACGAAGGACGGCGAGGCGGCGCCCCACGGTGTCCGAGCGGGGCGAGAGGCGCTCGTGCGGGAGCGTCTCCCAGCTCGGGAACAGCGCGGCAGAACCCGCCGGCAGGTACGCGCCGAGCGCCGCGACGAGGTCCTCGGCCTCGCGGCCCGTCGCGGTGACGGCGAGCAGGACCGAGCCCTCGTCGGGGAGGGTCTCGAGGATCTCCGCAATGAGCACGGGACGCAGGCCGGCCGGTGCGGCGACCTGCAGGTCCTGGCTTCGCCGGCCCGCGGGCTTCGACGCATAGTCGCGGAGCCGCGCGACAGTCTCGTCCTCGGCCACCGCACGGCGGAGGCCTTCGAGCGATGCGGGTCGCAGCACGTCAACGGACACGGGATCCTCCCAAAGGGCAGCACAGAAACCCGGAACCAGCGAGCAGTCCGGGGGATGCAAGTAGCCTATCGCGAGCGCGGCGGCGTGAGGATGGGCCGCGGCCTCGCAGACGGCGGGGTCCCCTGCCCCGGGCTCCGCGGCGTCATGGTGGTCGAGGGGCCTCCGCGGGACCCCTAGGATGGTCCCGGCCCCCATTCCCCAGAGGCAGATTGGAAGGACCCCATGGCCCTCGAAGCCACCACCACCCTGAACTACCCCGTCGACCAGGTCGCGGCCGTCTTCGCCGACGAGGCGTTCCAGCGTCACGTGAGCGAGCTCGTTGGCGGCAAGCTCGAATCGTTCGCGATCGACGGCGAAGTCGCCGGCGCCTTCACGGCCACCGTGGTCCGCCAGGTTCCGACGGGCCGTCTCCCGGAGATCGCCAAGAAGTTCGTGGGCGAGAGCCTCAAGGTCACGCAGGTCGAGGCCTGGACGGCCCCCGAGGCCGACGGCTCGCGCCAGGCGGACATCACGGTCAAGGTCGCAGGCGCCCCGGTGGACGTCGCCGCCGTCCAGCGGCTCACGGCCGACGGCAGCACGACCCGCATCGAGCTGACCGGCAAGGTCTCGAGCTCCGTCCCGCTGCTCGGCGGCAAGATCGCCGACGCGGCCGAGCCCATGGTCGGCAAGGCCCTCAACCTCGAGGCCACCCAGGCCGAGGCCTGGCTCGCAGGCGAGATCGTCTGATGCAGCTCCCCGCGGCACTCGCTTGGCTGCTCGTCGTGGCCGGCGTCTGGAACATCGTCGTGTGGCCACAGTTCCTGCGCCGCGTCATGAAGGATCCGCGCGCACGGGACGAGGCCGGGCGGGCCACCCGCTTCCTCACGGTCCACGTGTTCCTTGTCGCCATCTCGGTCACACTCGGAGTCGCTGTGGCTGTCGTGGGGGTCCGGGCGCTCTTCGCGTAGCCGTCCCTTTGGCGGCGTGACCGTCCCTCGGAGGCATAACCGTCCGGCGTGCGGGACGGTCATGCCGCCGAGGGACGGTCTTCCTCCGGCTAAAATTGACTGAGGTGCGCCGGGAAGTCTGGTCGGCAAGTTCCGCCGTCGACCCCAGGACAGGTGCCAGAATGGCCGCACCACCAGCATCCCGCCCGCGCCGCCGCGCCCTCGCGCGCGGTAGCTCTCTTGAATACCGGCGCGTCGCCGAGATCCTCCGCAAAGAGACCGTGGGCGGCGCCCTCCTCCTCGCCGCGACCGCGATGGCGCTCGCGTGGGCCAACTCCCCCTGGCGATCCGCGTACTTCGCCCTCCGCGACCTTCGCGTCGGGTACGCGCCGTGGCACCTCGACCTGAGCCTCGGCCAATGGGCCGCGGACGGCCTGCTGGCAATCTTCTTCTTCGTCGCAGGCCTCGAGCTCAAGCGCGAGTTCGTCGCGGGCGAGCTCCGCCGGCCCGCCACCGCCATCGTGCCGGTCGTGGCCGCGTGCGGGGGCGTCGCGCTCCCCGCCATCCTGTTCACCCTGGTCAACCTCCCCACCGGCGGCGACGCGCTGCGGGGCTGGGCCGTGCCCACGGCGACGGACATCGCGTTCGCGCTCGCCGTGCTCGCGATCATCAGCACGCATCTGCCGCCGGCGCTGCGGACCTTCCTGCTGACGCTCGCCGTGGTGGACGACCTCCTCGCGATCGGCATCATCGCCCTGTTCTATACGGACGGGATCAACCTCGCCGCGCTCGGCCTCGCGCTCGTGCCCCTCGCGGCATTCACGCGGCTCGTCCGGCGTCGCGTGCGCGCGTGGTGGGCGCTTGTACCGCTCGCCGCGGGGACGTGGGTGCTCGTGCATGCCTCCGGGATCCACGCGACCGTGGCGGGCGTGCTCCTCGCGTTCGCCGTCCCCGTGCTTCGCGGCGAGGAGGCCGGCGGCCCCGAGGCGGGACCTGGTCTCGCGGAGTACTTCGAGCACCGGTTCCGGCCGATCTCGGCGGGCGTGGCCGTCCCGCTGTTCGCGTTCTTCTCGGCCGGCGTTGCCGTGGGCGGGCTCGACGGGGTCGGCGCGGCACTCGCGGATCCCGTGGCGATCGGGGTCGCCGTGGGCCTCGTGGTGGGCAAGGCGCTCGGGGTGTTCGGCGCGACGTGGTTCGCCACGAAGTCCCGGCACGCGGATCTCGATGCCGACCTCGCGTGGATCGACGTCCTCGGGATCTCCGTGCTCGCGGGCGTGGGGTTCACCGTGTCGCTCCTCGTCGCGGAGCTCGGCTTCGGGCCGGGGTCGGCCCACGACGAGCACGCCAAGGTGGCCATCCTCACGGGTTCGCTGGCCTCGGCGGTGCTGGCCGCGATTGTCCTTCGCGCCCGCAACCGGCACTACCGGCGCGTCGCCGCCCGGGAGCAGGCAGAGCTCTGATCGCGCGCTACCGCCGTCCCGGCGCGCGCTGCGCCGGGGCGGCGGTCCCCCCAAGGCGGGTTAGCTCACTCGTGCTCTCCGCGACGCCGCCGGGCGAACGTCGGAGTGAGCGTTCCGAGCAGCGTGAGGACGGCAGCGACGAAGAAGGCGTTGGATGACGTGTAGTCAACCGGGGTTGCGCCCGCGGCGGTCTGCGCCCGGAGGCTCACCAAGCCCGGCGTCGTGGCCTGGGTCGGGTCGGACAGGACGGACGACGACGACGGGTCGCCCGCAGTGGTCGTCGTACCGGACGAGGACGGAGCCGGATCGGACGACGACGGCGGGTCGCCCGCGGTCGTCGTCGCACCCGGCGACGACGGCGTCGTCACGGGTGCTCCCGGATCCGTTGGCGTCGTCGAATTGCTCGGGTTCGGGACCGTCAGGCCGGTGGGGGCGGGGGTTGTCGGCTGCGTCGGCGGGGCCGTCGGCGCGGGCGCAGGGCTAGTCGGGGCCGTTGTGGTCGG
>NZ_JBKZWT010000086.1:0-13702 GCF_047759905.1 Sinomonas sp. G460-2
TCGCCGGGCTCTTCAGCCCGGGGGCTCGCGAGCTCCCCGAGATGCAGTACCAGTTCGACCGACCCTTCATGCTCGACTCCACCGCCGCCCAGCGCGCCTTCCGTCTCACCCCGACCCCGACCGACGAGGCCCTCGGCGAGACGATCCGCGCGATGACGGCCGCGGCCCGTCGCTGAGCCCGCGTCGACTCTGCTGAACGGATCCTTGACCGCCCGGGGAACCGGCCCGACGCTGAATCGCATGGAAACGGTCAGCGTCGCGGGGCTTCGCATCGCCTACCGGACGGCCGGCAGCGGGCCGCCGCTCGTCCTCCTGCACGGCGCGTATGAGGACGGCCGAGTCTGGCAGGACCAGCTCGACGACCTCTCCGACGAGTTCACCGTCATCGCGTGGGACGCGCCGGGCTGCGGAGGCTCCGACGACCTCGCCGACGGCGCCGGCTCGCTCGGCGAGCTCCTCGCGGGGCTCCTCGCCGAGCTTGGCCTCGCCGACGGCGGCGCCAAGCCGCACGTGCTCGGCCTGTCGTTCGGCTCCGTCGTGGCCCTGGACCTGTGGCAGCACCACCCCGAGATTCCCGCCTCGCTCGTTCTCGCCTCTGCGTATGCGGGCTGGGCGGGGTCCCTCCCGCCCGAGGAGGTCGAGCGGCGCATGCTCCAGGCGACCGCCGAACTGGACAAGCCGCCGTCGGAAATTATCCCGGCCTGGCTGCCCACGCTCCTGACCGCCCGCGCCACCGGAGAGATGCGCGCAAGGGTCTCGCGGCTCATCGAGGACTTCCGCCCCTCGGGCATGCGCGCGCTCCTGGCGGTCGCGGGGCGCGCCGACTACCGACCCGTGCTGCCGACCATCACCGTGCCGACGCTCCTGCTGTACGGCGCCGCGGACGTCCGCTCGACCGTGGCCGTGGGCGAGGACCTGCAACGTCGGATCCCCGGGTCCGAGCTTGTGGTCCTCCCGGGCGTGGGGCACATGAGTTTCATCGAGGACCCAGCGGGGTTCAACGGCGCCGTCCGGCGGTGGCTGCGTGGGCGCGGCGCGGGGTACGGCTGACGGCGGGATTGCCGGGAACTCCTCCGCGCGCGACGCTGGAGGGGTGAGCAACGGTGTTCTCGCCCCCTTGCGCCGCCGGCTGAGCCGCACGTTCGCGGGCCAGTCCGAGGGCGTCCCCGAGTGGGAGCTCGCCCTTGAGAAGGGCGGCGACGCGGGCTACTTCCCGCCCGATTCCGTCACGTGGCGCGTCCACGGCGGGATGACGCCGATCGTGGGCGGCATCCGTGCCCTCTTGACCCAGGCACTCAATCCGGGGGTCCTCGCGGGCGTGGTTGACCACTCGTACTACCGCGAGGATCCCCTCGCGCGGCTGGCCCGGACCATCCGCTGGGTCTTCACGGTCACGTATGGCGATACCGTCGCCGCCCACCGCGCGTGCGAGCACGTGCGGCGGCGGCACGACGCCGTCGTCGGGCGGTACATCGACGGCCTCGGCGAGGCGCGCGAGTATTCGGCGAATGATCCGGAGCTGCTCGCGTGGGTTCACCTCGCCTTCACGGATGCCTTCCTCGGCGCGTACGAGTATGTGCGCGGCCCGCTCGCTCCCGGCCTTGCCGACCAGTACGTCCGCGAATGGGCCACCGCCGGCGAGCTCATGGGGGTCGCCGAGCCGCCGCGCTCCCTCGCCGAGCTGCGCGAACAGCTCACCGCGTACGACGACGGCGCGCGCCTCGCGCACAGCCCTCGCCTCGACGAGGTGGTTGGCTTCCTGCGGCGCCTCCCGCTCGACCCTCTGCTGGTGCCGGGGTACAGGACCCTGTTCGCGGCCGCGATCGATTCGATGTCCGACCGTCACATCGAGCTGCTCGGGCTCAACCGGCAGGCGGTCAGGCACGGGCTGCTTCCGGCGCGGCAGGGCGCTCAGGTGACGCTCGCCGTCGTCGGCCTTGCCCTCGGCAGCCCGGGTCCCAGCGAGGAGGCGGCCCGCCGCCGGCTCGCCCGCCTGGGCGTCCTGTAATCTGGCCCGACAACTCACCCGCTCTTACCTGAGACGGAGGGGGCGGCGGCGAGAATGGGCTCATGTGGATCGCGTGGATCGAGTTCGACATCCTGCTCGGGGACGTGCACTCGCTTAAGGAGAAGCGCGCGATCGTGCGTCCGCTCGTGGCCGAGCTGCGCCGGCGCTTCGAAGTCTCGGCGGCGGAGGTCGGCGCGCAGGAGCTCTACCGTCGGGCCGAGCTCGGCGCGGTGCTCGTGACAGCGGACCGGACCCACGCGGTCGAGGTGCTCGACGCCGTCGAACGTTTCGTGGCCGGCCGCCCCGAACTTGACCTTCTCAGCGCGCGCCGCCGCGAACTCCGCAGCGACGACTAATCCTCCCCAAGGGCAATCCACTGCTCCGTAACTGTCGTTTTGAGCCCTCAAAACGACAGTTACGGAGCAGTCGATCGGGGCCTGTGGATAACTTCAGGCCCGGCTCGGCCGATCTGGTCAGATAGTGCCATGAAGACTCCTCGACCGCTTCCCGGAGAGTTGCCGCTCCGACCCTTCACGGTCGCCGAGGCCGATGCGGCCGGGGTGTCGGAGCGCCGCCTGAGACATGGGTCCCTGCGGTCGGTCGGGCGCGGAATCCGCGCGCAGAGGACGACGGCGAAGGTCCCCTTCGTCGCGCGGGTTCGCCCGTTCCTCGAGGTCAACGATTTATGCGCGGCGTCGCACGTGACGGCTGCCGAGCTCCACGGTCTGCCGCACCGCCGCCGGCACGCCAGCGACCGCGAGGTGTACCACGTGATCCGACCCGAGGGGGCAGCGCACCTCAACCGCCCGCACGTGACGGTCCATCGGGCAAAGCTCTTTGAAGATGAGGTGAGTTTCGTGCAGGGCCTCCCCGTGACGACGCCCGCACGGACGTGGCTCGACCTAGCCGAGACGGTGAGCATCGATGAGCTCGTGGCGGTCGGAGATGCGTGCGTGCGCGTCCCATACCCAGACCTCGAGGGGCGCACCGATTCCCATTGCACCATCGCGGACCTTCGCCGGATCGTGGACCGTCACAAGGGCAAACGGGGCATCAGGAAGGCGAGGATCGCCCTCGACCTGATCCGCGTCGGCTCGGATTCGCCTCAGGAAACCCAACTGAGGCTCGAACTCGTGCGTGCCGGCCTGCCTGAGCCGCGGCTCAACGTCCAGATCGTAGGCCCAGACGGACGCCGTGGGCCTAAGCCCGATATCGCATTTGTGGACTATCGCGTAGGAGTCGAGTACGAGGGCGAGCATCACGGGGAGGTCCAGCAGGTGGTACGCGACATCACCAGGTCGGAAAGGTACGCCGACGCGCTCTGGACCGAGGTACGGATATCGAAAAGGCACATGCTCCACGACGCGAAGGCAGCGGTCGCGAAGGTCCGAACGGCGCTGGTCGCGGCGGGTTGGCGTCCCGACAGCAAGACGACTGCTCCGTAACTGTCGTTTTCGCGGCTCAAAACGACGGTTACGGAGCAGTCGATGCGGGTGGGAGAGACTGTCAGCCGAAGTGCTTCGGCAGCGTTCCCTCGTGAGCCGTGCGGAGCTCGGCGATCGGCAGATCGAACAGGCCCTGCACCTCGAGCGCGGTTGCGAGGACGTCGACAACGCCGAGGCGCACCACCGGGAACTGGCGGGCGGTGGCCATGTCGTTGAAGCGCACCTCCTCGGAGCGCGGGACGGCGACGACGGCGCGCGCCTGCGACTCCGAGAACAGGGCCGTGAACGCGTCCACGCCGTCGCGCGCGCACAGATCGTCGAGCGCCACACGCGCGCCCACGCCGAAGCGCAGCACCATCTCGGACAGGGCCGCGGCGAGGCCGCCCTCGGAGAGATCGTGGGCCGAGTCGATCATGCCGTCGCGCGAGGCATTGATGAGGATCGCGCCGAGCGTCTTCTCCGCCTCGAGGTCGAGCTTCGGCGGAAGCCCGCCGAGGTGCCCGCGCAGGTTAGCGAACTCCGAGCCGTCGAGCTCATCGCGCGTGGTGCCGAGCAGATAGATCGCCTGGCCGTCCGCGTTCTGCTGCCAGCCTGACGGCGTGCGGCGATCGACGTCGTCGAACTTCCCGAGGACACCCACCACGGGGGTGGGGTGGATCGCCGTCGTGCCCGTCTGGTTGTAGAGCGAGACGTTGCCGCCGGTGACCGGGATCCCGAGGGTCTTGCACGCATCGGCGAGGCCGCGCACGGACTCCGCGAACTGCCACATGACCTCGGGGTCCTCTGGGGAGCCGAAGTTGAGGCAGTCGGTCACGGCCATCGGCACGGCGCCGGATGTCGTGACGTTGCGGTACGACTCGGCGAGCGCGAGCTGCGCACCGGTGTACGGGTCGAGGTAGGCGTAGCGGCCGTTCGCGTCGGTCGAGATCGCGACGCCGAGTCCGGTCTCCTCGTCGACGCGGATCACGCCCGCATCGTCGGGGGAGGCGAGGGCCGTGTTGCCGCCCACGTAGTGGTCGTACTGCTTCGTGACCCACGACTTGTCGCACATGTTCGGCGAGGCCATGAGCTCAAGCACGGCGGCCTTGAGCTCGTCGCCGCTCTTCGGAAGCGCCGTGCCGGCCTGCGACGCCCGGAACGTGTCCGCCTGGACGCCGTCGAGCCACTCGGGCCGGTGGAAGGGCCGGTTGTAGACCGGGCCCTCGTGGGCCACCGTGCGGGGGTCGACGTCGACGATCGTCTCGCCGTCCCACGTGATCACGAGCCGGCCCGAATCCGTGACCTCGCCGAGCCACGAGAACTCGACGTTCCACTTCTCCATGACCTTCTCGAACTCGGCCACGTTGTCCGGCGTCACGACCGCCATCATGCGTTCCTGCGACTCGGACATGAGGATCTCGCCCGGGGTCAGGGTGGGGTCGCGCAGCAGAACGTTCGTGAGCTCGACGCGCATGCCGCCCTCGCCGTTCGAGGCGAGCTCCGACGTCGCGCAGGAGATGCCGGCCGCACCGAGGTCCTGGATGCCCTCGACGAGCGAGTGCTTGAACAGCTCGAGGCAGCACTCGATGAGCACCTTCTCGGCGAACGGGTCGCCGACCTGGACGGCGGGCCGCTTGGAGGGCTTCGAGTCGTCGAAGGACTCCGACGCCAGAACCGAGGCCCCACCGATCCCGTCGCCGCCCGTGCGGGCGCCGAACAGGACCACGCGGTTGCCCACGCCCGAAGCGTTGGCGAGGCGGAGATCCTCGTGGCGCAGCACCCCGACGGCGAGCGCGTTCACGAGCGGATTGGCCTGGTAGACGGAGTCGAACACGACCTCGCCGCCGATGTTCGGCAGCCCGAGGGAGTTCCCGTAGCCGCCGATCCCCGAGACGATGCCGTGCACGAGGCGGGCCGTGTCCGGGTGGTCGATCGCGCCGAAGCGCAGCGGGTCCATGACCGCCACGGGGCGGGCGCCCATCGAGATGATGTCGCGCACGATGCCGCCGATGCCCGTCGCCGCGCCCTGGTACGGCTCGACGAACGAGGGGTGGTTGTGGGACTCGACCTTGAACGTGACGGCCCAGCCGTCGCCGAGGTTGGTCACGCCGGCGTTCTCGCCGATGCCCACCATCATGTCCTTCTTCATCTCGTCGGTGAGTTTCTCGCCGAACTGGCGGAGGTGCACCTTCGAGGACTTGTAGGAGCAGTGCTCGCTCCACATGACCGAGTACATCGCGAGCTCGGCCGCGGTGGGGCGGCGGTCCAGGAGCTTGACGATCTCCTCGAACTCGTTCTGCTTGAGTCCCAGCTCAGCCCAGGGCAGATCGACGTCCGGGGTCTCCGCGGCGTGCTCGACCGTGTCGATGTTGAACTTCGGCGCGGTCTGGGTTTCGTTGGGCGTGCTCACTTGGCCTCCACGAGCTGGCTGAGGACGGACGCGAAGAAGCCGAGGCCGTCGGTGCTGTAATGTCCGTCGGCGCCGAGCGGGCCGAAGCCGGCCTCGACGGCGTGCTCGGGGTGCGGCATGAGGCCCACGACGTTGCCCGCCGTGTTCGTGATGCCGGCGATCCCGCGGCGCGAGCCGTTCGGGTTCCAGCCCACGTAGCGGAACGCGACGCGGCCCTCGGCCTCGAGCGCGTCGAGCGTCTTCTCGTCCGCGACGTACTGGCCGTCCTGGTTCTTGAGGACGATCGTGATCTCCTGGCCGGCCGCGTACTGGTTGGTCCACGCGGTGCGGTTGTTCTCGACCCGGAGCGTCTGGTCGCGGCAGATGAACTTGAGGTGGTCGTTCTTGATCATCGAACCCGGCAGGAGGTGCGCCTCGGTGAGGATCTGGAAACCGTTGCAGATCCCGAGCACGGGGAGCTTGTCGATCGAGTTGGCGGCGTCGACGATCTTCGCCATGAGCGGCGCGAACCGCGCGATCGCGCCCGCGCGCAGGTAGTCGCCGTAGGAGAAGCCTCCCGGGATGACGATCGCGTCCACGTCGCCGAGCGTCGTGTCGGCGTGCCACAGCGGGACGGGGGTCGCGCCCGCGAGGCGCACGGCGCGCGCGGCGTCGCGGTCGTCGAGCGTGCCGGGGAACGTGACGACGCCGATGCGGGCGTCCGTGAGCGGCGCGTTCTCGGCCACCGCGGTGCCGCCGATGAGGGGCGTTTCGCTCATGGTCAGCGCACCTCGGCCGCGCCGGCCGGGGCGTCCGTCTCCTCCGAGAGGACTTCCACGTTCACCACGTCTTCGATCACTGGGTTGGAGAGCATCGTCGCGGCCGCGTTGCGGGCCTGCTCGAGGATCTCCTCGGTCACCTCGCCGTCCACGGTCAGCTCGAAGCGCTTGCCCTGGCGCACGCCGCTGAAGGCCGTGAAGCCGAGCCGCGGCAGGGCCCCCACGATCGCCTTCCCCTGCGGGTCGAGAATCTCGGGTTTCGGCATGACATCGACAACGATCCGGGGCATCGAGGAGGCTCCTGTGCTTGAGGGTGAGTGAGCAAGCCACAGAAGACTCCACCAACGACGGGCGCAAGAGGGCAGGGCACTCCGCGAGCTTGCACCCCGATTCTACCCGGCGCCTCCGGAAGCCGCTGTGACAGCGGCTACTCTGTGCCCGTGACCTTCGATCCCGACACCCGCTGCCCGTGCGGCACGGCGAGACTTACGGCGCGTGCTGCGGCCGCTTCCACGCGGGCGCGGCCGCTCCGACCGCGGAGGCGCTCATGCGCTCGCGGTACAGCGCGTTCGCGCTTGGCCCGGAGCCGGGCATGGCGGAGTACCTTCTCGCGACGTGGCATCCGTCCACGCGGCCGGGCACGCTCGAACTCGACGACGGCACGCTGTGGCGACGCCTCGACGTCGTCCGCGCTGAGGCGGGCGGCCCCTTCGAGGGGGCGGGGATCGTCGAGTTCGCGGCGCACTACACGGACGACGGCGGGCGGGGAGTCCTGCGCGAGACCTCGCGTTTTGTGCGCGAGGGCGGCCGCTGGTTCTACGTCGAGGCCGAGTAGCCGCTAAGCGACGAGCGCCGCGAGGGGCGCGATCGCGTCCTTCAGCCGGTCGCGGAGCGACGCCGCCTCCGCCGCGAAGCCGCGCTGGAGCTCCACATACTCGGCCTTCCCCGCCGCAGTCTCGATGCGGATGGGGGAGTAGCCCCAGTCGGAGAGATCGTACGGCGAGGCCTGCATGTCCATCTCGCGGATCCGCTGGGCGAGCTCGAAACAGTCCATGAGCAGCTCGCCCGGAACCGCGGGCCCGAGCTTGTACGCCCACTTGTAGAGGTCCATGTTCGCGTGGAGGCAGCCCGGCTGCTCGAGGTGGCGCTGCGTCTCGCGCGAGGGCTGGAGCTCGTTGCGGGGCGCGGCGTCCGGCGTATAGAAGCGGAACGCGTCGAAGTGCGTGCAGCGGATCCGGTGCTCCTCGACCACGCGATCCGTGCCATCGGCGCCGAGCCGCAGTGGGAGGTATTCGTGCCGGATTCCGAACTTCTCCGAGTGGTACGCCATGGCCCACTCGTGCAGGCCGAAGCAGCCGAATTGTGTGGGCCGCTGCGCCGTCCCGCCCAGGATGACGCCGCTGAAGCGCACTGTCTCCTCGCGCTCGGCGAGGTACCCCGCGGCGTCGAGCACGACGGCGGTTGTCCCCTCCCGCACGCCCGCGGCCTCTCGCTCGGCTGCCGTGAGCGAGCGGTAGTGCTTCCACCCGAGGCGCTCCGCCGCGCCGTCGCCCGTTAGCGCGACGCCCGCGCCCGGGTGCCAGCGGCCCAGCTGGCCCGGCTTGAGCGTGTAGTACGTGAACAGGAAGTCCTCGACCGGGTGCTTCTTGCGCGCGTTCCGCCGGGCGACGAACGGCTCAGCGAAGCGCGCCGCCCGTTCGGCGTGGGCCTTGGCGCGCGGGAGCCACTCGTCCTCCTGAAGGACGACGGCGGGAGCGACCGGGGCGGGCAAGGGCACCAGTCTATTATCCTCGCTCGGCACAACCGTCCCTTCGCACAGGCTGACCGTCCGTTGAAGGCAAAACCGTCCGGCAGAAGCAGCGGTCATGCCTCTTCAGGACGGTCGTGTCGCAGACGGGACGGTTATGCCCCCGAAGGACGGTTGGTCGGAAGCGCGTCAGCGAGGGCGGCGGCGAAGAGCTCGCTCGCCCGGTCGAGGGCGTCCGTGAGGGCGGCCGGGTCGGCGCGGAGGCTCGACATGATTGCGTCGAGGCCCCGGAGCCCGGCCCGCTCGAGGAGCCGCTTCTCGTTCGTGACCCACTCGCCGCGCGCCGCGAGCACGCCGTGGGCCGTCATCGCGGCGGACGTGGCGAGGGCGCCGGCCAGCTCCGTGACCTTCGCGCCGTCGACGTAGGCGTTCCGCGCATAGGTGAGCGTCAGTTCCGCTCGCTCGCGCCACACGGGCGGGGCCGTCTCTCGAAGCCGCGGCGGGTACTCGTGACGCGGCACGTCGCCGCGCAGCACGCGGTTGACCGCGAGCTCGGCGACGACGAGGTAACTCGGGATCCCCGCGAGATGGAACAGGAGCGGTTCGATGCGGAATCGCCCGGCCCGTGCCTCCGCGAACTCGTGCGCGACGGCGTCCGCGTCACGGTAGTGGATGTCCGTCCGGCGGCCGTCGATCTCGAGCCACGCGCCCCCATTGAAGACGCCGCCGCCCCAGCCGCCGATCTCGAAGACCGTTCCGCGCCACCCGACGGCCCGTAACGCGTCGGGGTCGAAGCTCCCGCGGTAGTACACGGCGAAGTCCCAGTCACTCGTCGCGGTGTGTGTGCTCGCCGCCCGCGAGCCGCCGAGGGACACGGCAACGACGTTCGGGAGCGCCGCGAGCTGATCGGCCACATGGTCAACAAAGGCGGAATCGTCCACGGACCCACCCTACGGCGCCTCGGTCACGTGCGGAGGAGCGTCCTGAGGAGCTTGAGCACCACGGACAGGGACGCGATGTCCACGTCTCCCGGCTTCGTCACCTCGGCGAGCGTGTCCTTGATGCGGGCGAGCTGCTCGTGATGTCCGCGTTCCCACTCCACGATGCGCTCGATCGGATCGGCGAACAGCAGTTCTCCGCGTTGGGCCCGGTTCAGCCCCGTGGTCTGGAGGACCGCGACGGTGATGTCGCCCACCACCGAGTAGACGTCGTCGCGCAGAGCCGCCCGGGCGAGCGCCTCCCACCGGCTCTGCCGCGGCAGATCGGTGATGCGCAGCAGGATCCTGGCCGCACCGATCCGGTGGAAGACGGCCCAGTAGAGGTCCGCGATCCGTTCGATGGGCTCGTCGACCTGTTCGGAGATGAGCGAGATGTCCAGCAGCCCGAAGCTCTCGAGCATGTCGGCCGCGCGGCGGCCCAGATCGCGCGGAAGCCCCACGCTGTCCCAGTGCGCCAGACGTCCGTGCACTCGGTCGGCGTCTTCGCCGCGCAGATAATCTGCGGTCGATGTGCGCAGCAGCTCGAGGGTGGGCAGGATCCTGCCGAGTGCCCGGTCGAGCGGCTGGTCACGGTGGTCGTGCGTGACGTACCAGCGGGTTGCGCGGTCGATGACCCGGCGCATGTGGACGGCGAGCTCGGCGGCGTGTTCGCTGGGGAACTCGGGCGGGAGCTGCGCGATCCGTTCCACGAAGCCCTGCAGATCGTAGGCCTCGCAGGTCGCGACGAAGCCCCGCGCGACCGCCGCCGCGGTCGCGGTCGTCTCCTCGATGGTCCGGAAGGCGAAGGTGATGCCGCCGAGGTTGGTCATGTCGTTGGCCAGCACGGTAGAGATGATCTGCCGGCGCAGGGGATGCTCCTGGATCTCGCGGCCAAAGCGCTCGATCACCGGGGGCGGGAAGTACCTGCTGAGGATTCGGTCGAACCACGGGTCGTCGGCGACGTCGCTCTCGCTCAGCTCCTTCGCGAGTTCGATCTTGGCGTAGGCGGCCAGGACGGCCAGCTCGGGCGCGGTGAGCCCCTTGCCCTCCTTGAGGCGGGCGTGCAGTTCCGCGGTCGTCGGCAGGGCCTCAAGCGTCCGGTCCAGTTCCGAGGCCTTTTCGAGCCAGTCCAGAGTCCTTTCGAAGCCTGGGCTCCAGTTGAGGACGAGTGCCCGCTCGTTGCGGAGCAGGATGTTCTGATCCCGGTTGTTCTTGAAAACCAGCCGCGCCACGTCATCGCTGAGCGAGTGGAGGAAGTCTGCGCGCTCGCCGGCCGCCATGTTCCCCGCGGCGATCATGCGGTCGATGAAGATCTTGATGTTGACCTCGTGGTCCGAGCAGTCGACCCCGGCGGAGTTGTCGATCGCGTCGGTGTTGAGCAGGACCCCATTCAGGGCGGCTTCGACCCGGCCCCGCTGCGTCATCCCGAGATTGCCTCCCTCGACGACAATCCTGGCCCGGAGCTGGTCGGCGTCGACCCGGACCGAGTCGTTCGCCTTGTCGCCGACGTCGCGGTTGGACTCCGTGGAGGCCTTGACGTAGGTGCCGATCCCGCCGTTGTACATGAGGTCCACCGGGGCACGCAGGATGGCCTGGATGAGCTCGGGCGGCGTCAGCGCCGTCGTCGTCGGGGGAAGGTCGAGCGCTCGCCGGACGTGCGGGGTCATGGGAATGGACTTCGCGGTGCGCGGATAGACCCCGCCGCCCGGGCTGAGCAGCGCGGGGCTGTAGTCCGCCCAGGAGGAGCGGGGCAGCTCGAAGAGGCGGCGGCGCTCGGCCAGCGAAGAGCCCGGGTCGGGGCTGGGATCGAGGAAGATGTGCCGGTGGTCGAACGCGGCCACGAGCCGGATGTGCTGGGAGAGGAGCATCCCGTTGCCGAATACGTCCCCGCTCATATCGCCGATGCCCGCTACCGTGAAGTCCTCCCGCTGGCAGTCGATGCCCAGATCGCGGAAATGTTCCTTGACGGACTCCCACGCGCCGCGGGCGGTGATGCCCAGCTGCTTGTGGTCGTAGCCAGCCGAGCCGCCGGACGCGAACGCGTCGCCCAGCCAGAACGCGTACTCCTCGGCGACCTCGTTCGCGATATCGGAGAACGCGGCGGTGCCCTTGTCGGCGGCCACCACGAGGTAATAGTCGTCGTCGTGCCTCACGACGTCTGGGGGCGGGACGACGCGCCCCACGGAGCCGGGGGAGCGCACCTCCGGAGCGGTGAGGGCATCCGGGGGCGCGAGGTTGTCGGTGACGTCGAGCAACCCACGGAGGAAGTCCCTGTAGGCCTCGATGCCCTCGGCGAGCCAGGCCGCGCGGTCCGGGTCGGGGCCGGGAAGCCGCTTGGGGAAGAAGCCGCCCTTCGCCCCGGTCGGGACGATCACGGAGTTCTTCACGATCTGCGCCTTGGCGAGCCCCAGGACCTCCGTGCGGAAGTCCTCCCTCCGGTCCGACCATCTCAGGCCGCCGCGCGCCACCGGTCCGAACCGCAAGTGCACTCCTTCCACCCGCGGGGAATAGACCCAGATCTCGAACCGAGGCCGGGGTTGGGGCGCAATCCGGAGATGGGACGGCTGGAGCTTGAAACTCAGGTAGGGCCGGCCGCGGTAGAAGTTGGTCCGCGTCGTGACCTCGATGAGGTTGAGGAACGTCCTGAGCAGCCGGTCTGCGTCCAGTGACTCGACCGCGTCGATGGCGACGATGGCGGCGGCACGCGCGGCCGCGGTGCCCCCAAGCCGGTGCGCGGCCGGCAGCCCGGGGTCGAACCGTGCGTGGAACAGGCCAAGCAATGCGCGCGTCGCGGCGCTGTTGGACAGGACGGCGTCGGCGATGAAGTCGTATGAGTTGGTGGTTCCGAGCTGCAGCAGGTACTTCGCGTAGGCCCGCAGGATTGCGATTTGCCGCCAGTCCACGCGTTCCCGGAGGATCAGAGCGTCGAAACGGTCTGACTCCGAGTCCCCACGCATGGCCGCGCTGAAGGCCTGCGAGAGGAGGGGGCTGGTCGCAATCGGGTCCACACCGGCCCGATACCTCACGTCCAGCTCGTACAGGAACAGGGGCTGGGCGGTGCCGCGCACGAGGTCGAACGGGCGCTCGTTCAGCACTTCGAGGCCCAGGTTGTGGAAGAGCGGCAGGATCTGGGTGAGCGTCCGCGGGCTCGTGAGATAGAGCCGGACCCGCGCGTCACGGGGCGCTGCGGCCGCGCCCGCGCCCGGGACGGCCGAAACGGTCAGCAGAGGGTCGGACACGGGGCGCCCACCCGCGCCGTCGAGGTCGAAGCGCTCGAACTGCCGGATGTCCTCAAGCGCCTCGTCGACGCTGACCTCGGCCTGATAGCTCGCGGGGAACGCGCCCGACCAAAGGGCCGACAGCCGGGCGGCCCTCGACGGCCAGCGACTCCGGATGGCATCGGACAGCCCCTCCGTCCACGTCCTCGTGGCCTGGAGGAGGCGCCGTTCGAGTTCGGTGGCGTCGAGGGCCTCGAGGGACGCGCCGGGTGGAAGGAGCACGCGGCACGAAACACGGGCCATCGGTTGGCTCACTCGAACGTCGAACTCGAGCGACGTGGCCCTCAACGCCTGTTTGAGCTCCCGCTCGATCCGCAGCCCCACGTCCGTGGTGTAGCGGTGCCGGGGAAGGAAGAAGAGCGCGGTGACGAAATGGCCTCGCGGGTCTTGGCGCAGGAACAGCCGCGTCTGCCGCCGCTCCTGGAGCCGGACCATCTCTCCCGCGAGACGTGTCAGTTCGCCCGTCTCGATGTGGAACAGCTCGCTGAGCGGAAGCGATTCGAGCGCCGCCGCGAGATCTGTGCCCTCAGGGGAGGCCGTCGGAATGCCGAGCTGCGCCTGGACCGCGGCCACCTCGTCCCGGATCACGGGAATGCGCCGCAGCGACGGTCCGGCGGCCCCGGGAGCGAGCAAGCCCACGAAGCAGCGCTCCCCGGTCGCGGTTCCCGCGGCGTTGAACGTGCTGAGCCGAACTTCCTCCAAGTAGGCGTTCCGCTCCACCGAGGAGCGGAGACCGGACGTGACGAAGGTCAGGACCCTTTCGGACCGCGGCGCCGGCGTCGCGCTGTCAGGCAGCCTGTGGTGGCGGAGCAGACCCAGCCCCGAGCCCGGGCGCCGCGCGAGAATTTCCCGGCCCGCCGCCGTCGTCCGTTCGTAGTCGCACGCGCCCAACACGAGGAAGTTGCCGCCCTCGAGCCAGCGCAGCAACTCCGCCAGTTCTGCGGCGGGTGGGATGCACCCGTCCGGGAACGCGCTCACGTTCTTGACGGTCGCGGCCATTCGGGCGTGCAGCGCGCCTTCGTCTGCGGCGACGTCGCGGACGTCGGCGAGGACCTTCCGCAGTCGAGCCTCGAGCCGATGGCCGCTGGGCTCGTCTGCCA
>NZ_JBKZWT010000087.1:0-13577 GCF_047759905.1 Sinomonas sp. G460-2
TTCTGCCGTTCGACGGGCTCGCGCTCATCGCGCTCATCGGCCAGCAGGTGGGCGGAGCGATGACGACGACGAGCCTCGCCGGGCGCCGCGTCCTCGCCGAACTCTCACTGCGGCGCGGCGAGGTCGAGGCCGCCGTCGCCCTCGGCTTCGAATGGCGGGCCGCGCGGCTTCTCGTGGCCCAGCACACCGCGCGGGAGGCGCTCATCCCCGCGCTCGACCAAGCCCGGACAGTCGGGACGGTCGTGCTGCCGGGGGCGTTTGTGGGGATGGTGCTCGGAGGCGCGAGCCCTGTCGACGCGGCCATCGTGCAACTCGTGGTGCTCGTCTCCCTCGTGGCGGTCGGGGCGATCGCGGCGGCCGTCTCGCTTCGGCTGTGCGCGGCGGGCGTGTGGAAGATCCCAGAAAGCTGATCGGATGCGGAATAGCTGACAGGAGCAAAGCCGTTGTACGGTCGTGACCGTGACGCCAGATGCCCAGCCCGCCCAGCCACAGAAATTACAGCCCCAGGAAAGCCGGGGCGGCGCCGCACCCGCTGCCTCACGCACGACGGCGGGACTCATCTTTGGCATCGGAGCGTACGGCCTGTGGGGCCTCCTGCCGCTCTACTTCGTCACGCTCACGCCGGCGGGCCCGGTCGAGGTGGTGGCCGACCGCGTGGTCTTCTCCCTCGTGGTCTGCCTCGTGCTCATCGCGGTGACGCGCTCGTGGCGCTCGCTCGCCGCCGTCTTCCGTTCGCGCCGCTCCCTCGGCATCCTCACGCTCGCCGGTGTGCTCATCGCCGCCAATTGGCTCACGTACACCTACGGCGTGCTGAGCGGCCAGGCCATTGAGGCCGCCCTCGGCTACTTCATCAATCCGCTCGTGAGCGTGCTGCTCGGCGTGCTCGTGCTCAAGGAACGGCTCCGTCCGCTCCAGTGGGCCGCCGTGGGCATCGGCTTCGTCGCGGTCCTCATGCTCGCGATCGCGTATGGGCGCATGCCGTGGATTGCGCTCATCCTCGCGTTCAGCTTTGGCTTCTACGGCCTCGTCAAGAACCGGGTTGGCGCCACGGTGGACGCCGTGACGAGTCTCACGGTCGAGACCGTGGTGCTCACGCCGCTCGCCGTCGCGGCGATGGTGTGGCTCGGCGTGGCCGGCTCGCTCACGCTCGCGGGCAACGGACCCGGGCACTTCTGGCTGCTCGCCGCGAGCGGCATTGTCACGGCGACTCCCCTGCTCTTCTTCGGCGCGTCGGCTCGGCGGCTGCCCATGACGACGATCGGTCTCCTCCAATACGTGGCCCCGCTCCTGCAGTTCATCATCGCGACCACGATCCTCGGCGAACACATGGGCCCCGAGCGCTGGGCCGGATTCGGGATCGTGTGGCTCGCGCTCATCGTCCTCACGGCGGACATGCTGCTCGCGGCGCAGCGCCGTCGCAGCGCGGTCAGGGCCGCGAGGTCTCGGCAGCGCCACGGAACGGCGGTCGACGCGGCCGCCGGGGAGGCCGGCGAGGAAGCCGGCACTCCGGGGGCCAACGCCGCCGGCGTCGAGCCCGTCGCATGACCGTCTCTCCGGCCGCCTGACCGTCGCTTGCACCGCATGACCGTCCCTCCGGCCGCCGGACCGTCCCTCAGAGGCAAGACCGTTGGCTATTCGGGGCGGTCATGCCTCTTGGGGACGGTCACGCAGAGAAAAGGGACGGTCGTGCCCGGGTCGCAGTCCTGCCAGCCGCCGTCCCCATCGCCGTCATGCCAGCCGCCGTCCCCCATGGCCGTCACGCCAGCCGCCGTGCCCTCTCGAACCCCGCCACCACCTTCGCGGCGATGGCTCCCGGGACAGCCAAGTCAGCCCATCGCGCGCGAACGACCGTCCAGCCGTCTGACATGAGGGCGCTCTCGCGACGCCGCTCCTCGAGAAGGGCAGCGTCGGTGGGCCGATAGTCGAAATACTTGGCCTCGCCGTCGAACTCGAGGATCACGAGGACGTCCGGCCACGCGAAATCGGCCCTGAACAGGCCGGCGGCCGTGGGGATCTCGAGCTGAAGCACGGGCGCAGGAAGGCCCGCCGCGAGCAGCGCGAGCCGCGTTCGGGTCTCGCCCGGCGACTCGGACCGCCCGTCGAGGAGGCCGAGGAGTCGCTCGACCCGGGCGCTTCCCCGAACGGCCCCGGTCCGCTCGGACGCGGTTCGGATACCGTCGAGGCTCGCGCCGAGGCGCAACGCATGGTCGCCGACGACGGCGGCGCGCTCGTGATCGAGCGTGCGCGCGCAATCGGCAACCGTGCGATCTATCGTCGTGGTTCGAGCCACGAGCCCACGGCCCACGGGGACCTCCCGGACGTCCTCGTCCGGCAGCTCAAAACGGTGCGGGACGACGTCGGAGCTGTGGCTCGAACGGGAGACGGAGTAGGGCACCGTGACGTGGACCTCCTCGCCGCTGTTCCAGGTCGAACAGCCCAGAAGTCGGGCGGCCGAAACGTGGCTGTAGACCGAAGTCCCGCCGGTCGCGATCACATGCGCCTCGATCCGCAGCCTGTCCCGATCCCAAGGCGCCAGCTGCTGCCAGAGTTCGCGGCGAACGTAGACGCCCCGCCGAACGCGCACGAGGAGGCCTCCCCGTACCGCGGCCGTGAGCATGCGATGGTCGAGCCCGGCCATACGGAGCTGTCCGGAGGACGCGATGCGGGAGCCGGGCCATCGCGCAGCCAGGACATGAGGTAACTCAAGAGGTGCCATGCGGGCAGTCTTGCGAATTGGCGAGGGCTCGTGGGGACCTCAGTTCCCTATGTGGATAACTCCGGCCGGGAGGATCAATCCAGCTGCCGCCACCGGCCTAACCGTCCCGCCGCGCGAGCGTCCTCGGCTCCGGACAACCGTCCCTTGTGCCACACGGCCGTCTCTCGACGGCTTAACCGTCGGCCATGCGGGACGGTTATGCCCTTCAGAGACGGTTGTGCCGCAGACGAGACGGTTGTGCCGCATACGAGACGGTTGTGCCGCAGACGAGACGGTCACGCGGACTCGCGCGCCGCTGGGTACGCCGCAACCTTCGCGAAGACCCGCTGCATCATCCACCGGTGCGCTCCCAAATACCCCAGGAGGGCCGCCACGCCAAGCGTGGCCACGAGAGCTATCGGCCCGCCGGCCACGAACGTGACGACGGAGGCGAGGGCGCCCGCCACGATCGCATTGAAGCACGCGAGGAAGAACGCCGTGCTCGAGTACGCCTGGAAGAACATCGCTCGGCGCGTGCCAAGAGTGTAGGTGGCGGAGACGCCGGCAAAGTCGTCGCTCGGTGAGGTCACAAAGTGTTCTACGACCGTGGGCTCGAGGTCGCGGTACGCGCCCCGCAGGCGATTCATCCCCGTCACGAGCCGATAGTCCTCGAGGCTTCCGAGGGCCAAGCGCATCTGAGTCAGCGTGCCGAGGAGGAGGATCGCGGAGGAGAGCCCGATCGTCATGACCCAGAACCCGGTCCCGAACGCCGTCGCCTGCCCGACGAGGGCGAGCACCACGAGCGCCGCCGAAGAGATGGTGAGGTGGATCGAGATCCGGCTCATCAGCTCGCTCCACAGCATGCTGCGGGTCGCGAGGAGGCTCCAGTGTTCGGTCGCGAGGATTTGGACGACGACGGCGGGCGGCGCCGCGAGCTCGGCGACGGGCCCGTCCGCTGCGGCAGTCGCCGTATTCGCGGCAGTCGCCGTATTCGCGGCGGGCGCCGTCGTCGCAGCCGGCCCGGTATTCGCGGCGGGTGCCCAAGGAGGCACGACGTGGGGATCGGTGCTCACGCGAGGTCGCCCGGCGCCGTCGTCCGCGCGTCGATCTCGGTGATCTCGACGCTCGTGCTGCGCCGCAGGACGCACGCGACCGTCGAGACCTCGAAGGTCTCGAGGACCAGGGTCCGCAGCTCCTCGGGGTCGGCGTCCCCGCTGATGTCGACCTCGAGGCGGATTCCGGTCGAGGCGGTCATGGTCTCGTCGAAGCCGCCGTCCGCGCGGACGGCCACGGGACCGAGGCTGAGCCCCGCGAGCGTGGCCGCCGTGTGCAGGTCGTTGAAGAGGCACGCCGCGGCGGCAAGGTGGAGCACGTGCGCGCCCGTGGGAAGGCTCATGGCGATGCGCGCGGCGCCCGTCTTGTGGTGCCGGATGAGCAGATCGGCCGTGCCCGCGGGCACGAGGCCCTCCCCGAGGACGGCCGTCGAAATGCTGGCCGCGTAATCCATGCCACCATGATGGGCCGCGGAGCGGGCGTTGCCCAGAGCCCGGCCCGCGGCCCTCGGACCCCCTAGCCAGGGCGGTTAGCCCAGGGGGCGGGACTCGGCTCCCTCGTACTCGAGCGGCACGACGACGAGGGGCACCGGAAGCGCGTGCAGGATCCGATTCGCGGTCGAGCCGATGAACAGCCGGCGCCTCTGCGCGAGGCGGCTCGAGCCAATGATCACGAGCTCGCCGTCCACCCAATCGATGCTGTCCACCGCCTCCTCGAGCGAGCGCCCATGAGCCACCTCGACCGTGGCCTCGTGGCCCGGCGGGAGCCTATGCGCGGCCTGCTCGAGGACCGTGTTCGCGTGCCGGTGGGCGGCGTTGATGTTCTCGCCGTGCTCGCCCCGCTCGTCGAGCTCCACGAGGGAGACGAAGCGGAGTGGCACGTCGCGCCGCCCGGCGGCGACGAGCGCGACGTCGACGGCGGCGTCCGCACCCCGGCGGCGCCCGATGAACGCCGTGAGCCGCTCGATGGGCTCCATGCGGCGGTACCCGTGCGGCGCAAGGGCGACCGGGATGGGCGAGGCATGCAGCAGCGAGTTCGCGACGCTGCCCACGGTGTAGCGCTTGAACAGCCCGTTGCTCGCGGCACCGACGACGATGAGCGCCGCCTCGAACTCGACCGCCGCCTCGATGAGCACGGCAGCGAACGAGTGGCCCTGGCGGACGTGGAACTCGGCCTCGACGCCCGGCGGGATCATGCCGAGCGCCGCGCGCTGGGCCATGATGACCTGCTGCTCCTCGGCGTTGACGCGCCGCCCCTCGGGGTTGGCCGCGACGTAGGGCGCGTTCTCGCCGAGGACGAGCATGAGATCGAGCTTCGCGCCCTGCGCGCGGGCGATCGCAACGCCAAGGGCTACGGCGTCAGCGCCGCGCTCGTCCGGTTGGTAGCCGACCACGTACCGCATGTGAACCTCCCGTGCTAGACAGAGGAGACTCTACGCGTTCGCGCGGATCGCGGCCTCGAGTACGTCGAGGCCGTCCGCGAGGAGCTCGTCACCGATGACGAGCGGCGGGAGCAGGCGGATCACGTTCCCGTACGTTCCGCACGTGAGGATGATGACGCCCTCCTTGAGGCAGTAGTCGGCGATCCGCTTCGTGACTTCGGCGTCCGGCTGCTTCGCCGTCGCTGCGCTGCCGGCCTTGACGAACTCGATCGCGAGCATGCCGCCGCGGCCGCGGATGTCCCCGATGATGCCGTCGCCGAGCTCGTCGCGGAGCTTGGTGAGCCGGGCCTTGACCGTCGCCTCGATCTCGCGGGCGCGGCCGCGGAGGTCCTGCGCCTCCATCGTCTCGATCGCGGCAAGGGCCGCCGCGCACGCGACCGGGTTGCCGCCGTACGTCCCGCCGAGGCCGCCACCGTGGACGGCGTCGAGCAGCTCGGCGCGGCCCGTCACGGCCGAGAGCGGCATGCCGCCCGCGATGCCCTTCGCGGTCGTCACGAGGTCCGGCACGACGCCCTCGTGCTGGACCGCGAACCATTCGCCCGTGCGGCAGAAGCCGGACTGGACCTCGTCCGCGATGAAGACGATCCCGTTCTCCCTCGCGAACTCGGCGATGCGCGGCAGGAAGCCCTCGGCCGGGACGATGAAGCCGCCCTCGCCCTGGATCGGCTCGATGATGATCGCGGCCACCTGGTCCGCGCCGATCTGCTTCTGGATCATGAGGATCGCGCGCTCGGCGGCCTCCTTGCCCGTGATCTGCGGGTTCTCCTCGCGGAACGGGTAGCTCATCGGCGCGCGGTAGATCTCCCCCGCGAACGGGCCGAAGCCGTACTTGTACGGCATGGCCTTCGCCGTGAGGCCCATCGTGAGGTTCGTGCGGCCGTGGTACGCGTGGTCGAACGCGACGACCGCGTTGCGGCCCGTCGCGACGCGCGCGATCTTGACCGCGTTCTCGACGGCCTCGGCGCCCGAGTTGAACAGGACGGTGCGCTTCTCGTGGTCGCCGGGCGTGAGCTGGTTGAGCTTCTCCGCGACAGCCACGTAGCCCTCGTACGGCGAGACCATGAAGCACGTGTGGGTGAAGTGCTCCACCTGCTCCTTGACCGCACCCACGACCGCGGCGTCGGAGGCGCCCACGGTCGTCACGGCGATGCCCGAGCCGAAGTCGATGAACGAGTTGCCGTCGACGTCGTGGATCACGCCGCCGTCGGCGTCGGCGACGTAGACCGGGACGGTCGAGGCAACGCCCTTCGCGACGCTCGCGGCGCGGCGCGCGGCGAGCTCGAGGGACTTCGGGCCGGGGAAGTCCTTGAGGACCTGGCGCTTCTGCTCGAGGCGGTAGGTGATGTCCATCTGTGTTTGGTTCCTTTCTGGAAGCGCGCTGACGCTCTGACCGATGCCTTAGGCGTCGAGGTTGCTCATGACGTGCTTGACGCGCGTGTAGTCCTCGACCGAATACATCGAGAGGTCCTTGCCGTAGCCGGACTGCTTGAAGCCCCCGTGCGGCATCTCCGCGGTGAGCAGGATGTGGGTGTTGATCCACACGGCGCCGAAGTCGAGGTCGCGCGCGAGCCGCATCGCGCGGCCGTGGTTGGACGTCCACACGCTCGACGCGAGCGCGTACTCGACGCCGTTCGCGAGCTCGACCGCCTCGGCCTCCGTGGTGAACTTCTGCACCGTGGCCACGGGGCCGAACGTCTCCTTCTGGACCACGTCGTCGTCCTGGTGGACGCCCGTGACGATCGTGGGCTCGAAGAAGAAGCCCTTCTCCCCCGCCCGGTGGCCGCCGGTCTCGATCCGAGCGTGGCCGGGCAGCGACTCGACGACCCGGGTCACAGCACTGAAGTGGTTCGCGTTGTTGAGGGGACCGAAGTAGTTCTCCTCGTCGTTCGCGTGGCCGGTCTCGAGCGTCCTCGTGTGCTCGACCATGAGCCGCACGAACTCGTCATGGGCCTGCTCCTCGACGAGCACGCGCGTGATCGCCGTGCAGTCCTGGCCCGCATTGAAGAACGCGAACTCCGCGATCGCGGCGGCGGACTTCTTGAGGTCCGCGTCCGCGAAGACGACGGCGGGCGCCTTGCCGCCGAGCTCGAGGTGCGAACGCTTGAGCCCCTTCGCGGCGCCGGCCGCCACCGCGATTCCCGCGCGGACCGAGCCCGTGATCGACACGAGGCCGGGCACCGGGTGCTCCACCATGAGCGATCCCGTGGCCGCGTTCCCGAGCACGACGTTCACAACACCGGCCGGGAAGATGCCCTGGATGAGCCGCGCGAGGACGAGCGTCGACTCCGGGGTGGTGTCGGACGGCTTGAGCACCACCGCGTTGCCGGCGGCGAGGGCGGGGCCGATCTTCCAGATCGCCATGAGGAACGGGTAGTTCCACGGCGCCACCTGGGCGACGACGCCGATCGGCTCGCGGCGCACGAACGACGTGTGGCCCTCGAAGTACTCGCCGGCCGACTTGCCCTCGAGCAGGCGCGCGGCGCCTGCAAAGAAGCGGAGCTGGTCGGCGCCGGCCGCGACCTCCTCGGCGGCGATGAGCGAGCGGACCTGGCCCGTATTGCGGTGCTGGGCCTCGACGAGTTCGCTGCTCGCGCCCTCGACGGCGTCGGCGAGCTTGAGCAGGAGCCGCTGGCGCTCGCCCGGCGTCGTGTGCTTCCACGTCGCGAACGCGGCCTCGGCGGCGGCCATCGCGACGTCGACGTCTGCCTGGACGGAGATCGGTGCCTTCGCGACAACCTCGCCGTTCGTCGGGTTGACGATGTCGAGCAGCTCGGTACCGGCCGGCGTGACGAATTCGCCGCCGATGAAGTTCTGCAAGGTCTGGACCACGGTGTCATTCCTCGATCGCTGGTCTGTCCCAACGCTGCAACGCTGGTTTCTGTACTGCACAGGTCTGTGGGCCGAATCGGCTCTGCGGGGCCGAATCGGCCTTTTCCGAGACTAGGCGAGGCCCGGCGCGGACTGTATAGCCGAATGCACTGGGATCCGCGTGACTTATGGTGCGATCGGCCAGAGCCTGAATCTATAGTTGACGCATGGCTCTGACCCTCTCGACGCTCCTCGACGCCCCCGGTCTCGGGCTGACCCTCGCGGGCTCCGCGACCTCGACGCTCGGCCGCGAGATTGCGTGGGTCGCGGTCACTGAGCAGGAGAATCCCGCGACGTTCCTGAGCGGCGGCGAGCTCGTGCTCACCACGGGCGTGCGGCAGAGGACGGCGGAGGAGCAGCGCCGCTTCGTCCGCGTGCTCCAGCGCGCGGGGGCCGTGGGCATCGGCTTCGGCGTGGGGCTCGGGCACGACGTCGTGCCACACGCCCTCGTCGCCGAGGCGAACCGCTGGGGCCTGCCGGTCATCGAGGTCCCGTACCGGACCCCGTTCATCGCGCTCGGGAAGCTCGTCGCGGACTCACACTCCGTGGACCACCTCGCGAAGCTCGAGCGGCTTATCACCGATCACCAGGTGCTGGCCCGCTCCCTGCTCACGGGCGGCGGGCTGCCCGAGCTGCTCAAGCACCTCGGCGAGATGCTCGGAACCGAACTCGTGCTCACGCAGTTCACCGCCGAGCTCTACTCGAGCAGCCGCGACGCGGGCGCCCCGACCATGGACCGCTGGGTCCCGTTCCCCGTGCCGACCGGCCGCCGCGACGCGTGCACGCTGTGGGCCAAGAAGCCGTTCGACGACTCAGGCATCGTGAGCTACGCCCAGAACCTCATCAGCATCGAGCTCAACAACCTCACGAAGCAGCGCCAGGCCCAGCGAGCGCTCGCTGGGCAGGTGATGGCCGACGTCGTCCGCGGTGCCCTCGAGACGGACGAAGCGTCGCGCCGCCTCGCGGGGGTGGGCGTCAATTCGACGAGGCGCAACGTCGTGCTGCTCGCCGAATCGGCCGCGCACCACAAGAACCTGCGCGGCACCACGCTGCCGGCGGCGCTCGACGGCGCGGTGAGCGCGATCGTGGACCACGACCTCATGGTCGTCGTAGAGGACGACGGCGGCCGCGCGCCCAAGCTTGCACGGAACCTTGCGGATCACCTCGTCGAGGCGGGCATCCACGCGACGATCGGGATCGGCGGGAGCTACACGAAGCCGAACGGACTGCGCTGGAGCTACTTCGAGGCCAAGGAGGCCGCCGCGCGGGGGCTCGAGGTCAACGAGCCCGAGCGGCTGAGCCTGACCTCGCTCCTGCTCTCGAGCGAGGACGTGCCGCTCGCGGACATGGCCGGCGAGGCGATCGGCCCGCTCGTGCGCTTCGACAGGCAGCACGGGTCCGAGCTCGTGCACACGCTCGAGACGTATCTCAACCTCAACGGTTCCGTGGCCTCGGTCGCGGACGAACTCAGCCTGCACCGGAACACCGTGCGGTACCGGCTCGGCCAGATCGCCGAGCTCACGGGCTACGACCCGGCCGTCACGGCCGACCGGGTCCAGCTGTTCCTGGCCCTCGCGGTGCGGAAGGTCGCCAAGGCATAACCGGGGCGCATCCGTTCGTCGCGCGAGGGCTACCGCTCGGCGCACGCAGGGTGATGCGAGCATGTGATGCGGCGCACGGGTCCCGGAATACTGTTCCGTGGACTGCCGGGAACCGGCCCGGCCGAGAGCCTGGAGGAACCCGCATGGCGTGGCTTGACAGGTCGCACACCGTAGCGCACCCCGGATTCAACAGATGGCTGATACCTCCCGCGGCTCTTGCCGTGCACTTGTGCATCGGGCAGGCCTACGCGACGAGCGTCTACAAGACGGCCCTCGTCAAGCACTTCGGTGTGGGCCTGACGGAGATCGGCGTCGTGTTCTCGGTGGCCATCGTGATGCTCGGACTCTCGGCGGCAGTCATGGGCACCTGGGTGGACCGCAACGGCCCCCGCAAGGCGATGTTCGTCGCGGCGCTGTTTTGGGCGGGCGGCTTCCTTGTCGGCTCGCTGGGCATCTTCTCGCACCAGCTCTGGCTCTTGTACCTCGGGTACGGCGTGATCGGCGGCATCGGGCTCGGGATCGGCTACATATCCCCTGTCTCCACGCTCATCAAGTGGTTCCCCGACCGGCCCGGGCTCGCGACGGGCATGGCCATCATGGGATTCGGTGGCGGGGCGCTCATCGCAAGCCCTCTCTCGACGGCCTTGCTCGCAGCATACGACCCGGCATCGTCCGCTCCCGGCGGCGTGGCGAGCGGCGAGGCCGTCGGCAAGCTGTTCCTCACACTTGCCGTCGTGTACCTCGCCTACATGCTCTTCGGCGCGTTCACGATCAAGGTCCCGCCAAACGGGTGGGCGCCGGCCGGCTTCGACCCCGCCGCCGTCCGTTCGCACGCCCTCATCACGAGGTCCAACGTCACCGCCGCGAACGCGATCAAGACTCCGCAGTTCTGGCTCCTGTGGACGGTGCTCTTCTGCAACGTCACGGCCGGGATCGGCATCCTCGAACAAGCTGCACCGATGATCCAGGACTTCTTCCGCCGCCCCGGCGGGAGCTCCCTCGTGACGGCGTCAGTTGCGGGCGGATTCGTGGGACTCCTGTCGGCCGCCAACATGGCCGGCCGATTCGTCTGGTCCGCGACCTCCGACGGCATCGGGCGCAAGCGCACGTACATGGGCTATCTCGGGGTCGGAGCGGTCCTGTACGTTCTGCTCGCCTTCACCGGGTCCTCGGCAACGGCCCTGTTCGTGGTCGTTGCCTTCGTCATCATCTCTTTCTACGGCGGGGGGTTCGCGACGGTGCCGGCCTACCTGCGCGACCTGTTCGGCACCCTCGAGGTGGGCGCCATCCACGGTCGACTGCTCACGGCGTGGTCCGCGGCCGGAGTTGTGGGCCCGCTCATCGTCAACGCCGTGCTGGACGCGCAGGGCACGCCGGGAAAGCTGACCGCAGGTGCCTACCAACCGGCCTTGCTCATCATGGTGGGCCTGCTCGGGATCGGGTTCATCGCGAACCTCCTCATCAAGCCCGTCGACGCGAAGCACCACGAGCCGACGCCTGTTGCCGCGGGCGCCACGAGGGAGATCTGATATGAAGACCGCACGTGTGGCCCTCGGGTGGATCCTCGTGGGAATCCCGCTCGTCTATGGCATCGCCACGACACTCGTGAAGGCCGCGGCCCTGTTCGGCTGACGGGGCTCAGCCCGCCGCGACCGCCGCCCCCTCGTTCGAGATCGCGACCATCTCGTCGCGGGAGACGACCTTGACGCGCTCGCGCGCAATAGCGCCCTTGTGCGTCGGGGCGGGCTCGGCGGCGGCGCCGAGCGACTTCTCATGCTCGTCGAGCGCGAGCCAGCCCTCCCACGTCGTGTAGGCGACGTCGCGGCCTTCGAGGAGGGCGACGACGGACTCGGTGCCGGGCTCCGACGCGAGAGGCAGCTCCTCGCGGGCGTCGAGCAGGTGCCCGATCGTCTCGAGCGCGTCCCCCTTCGTGTGGCCGATGAGGCCCACTGGCCCGCGCTTGATCCAGCCGGTCGTGTAGACGCCCGGGACGAACGCGCCGTCGGCGCCGATGACGCGCCCGCCGTCGTTCGGAACGACGCCGCGGCGGTGGTCGAACTCGACGTCGGAGAGCGACGAGCCGAAGTAGCCGATAGCGCGGTAGACGGCCTGGATGGGGTACTCGACCGTCTCGCCCGTGCCTCGCGCGTTGCCCGTGCCGTCGAGCTCGGTGCGCTCGAAGCGGATGCCTGCAACCCGGCCCGGCGTCTCGGCGGAGTCGACGATCTCGACCGGGCTGTGCAGGAAGTGGAGGTGCAGGCGGCGCGACGCCGTGAGCTCTTCAGGTTCCTCGGGCTGCTCGGCGATCCAGTTTGTCAGCGTGCCGACCATGGTCTTGACCTGGTTGTTCGACTGGATCTCGCGGTCAGAGGCCTCGTCGAACTCGAAGTCCTCGGGGTACAGGACGATGTCGACGTCGTGCGAGTGGGAGAGCTCGCGGAGCTCGAGGGGCGTGAACTTGACCTGCGCGGGGCCGCGGCGCCCGAACACGTGCACGTCCGTGACCGGGGACTCCTTGAGGATGCGGTAGACGTTGTCCGGGATCTCGGTGACGAGGAGCTCGTCGGCGTGCTTGGACAGGACGCGGGCCACGTCGAGCGCGACGTTGCCGTTGCCGATGACCGCGATCTCCTTGGCGTCGAGCGGCCACTCGCGCGGCACGTCGGGGTGGCCGTCGTACCACGAGACGAAGTCCGCGGCGCCGAACGATCCCTCGAGCTCGATGCCAGGGATGTTGAGGTCGGCGTCCTTGATGGCGCCGGTCGCGAAGATGACGGCGTCGTAGTGGCGGCGCAGGTCCTCGAGCGAGAGGTCCGTGCCGTAGTCGACGTTGCCGAAGAAGCGGATGTCGCCGCGGTCCAGGACCTTGTGAAGGGCGTTGACGATGCCCTTGATGCGCGGGTGGTCCGGCGCGACGCCGTAGCGGATGAGGCCGTACGGCGCGGGGTAGCGGTCGAAGAGGTCGATGCTGAGCGTGAGCTCGCCCGACGCGACGGGCGCGCTCTTGGTCAGCAGATCCGCGGCGTAGACGCCGGCAGGGCCGGAGCCGACGACGGCAATTCTCAACGGACGTTGCGTAGAACCGCGCTGCACAGAACCGCGCTCGGTACCTCGGGCGGGGGCTGGGGTGGTGTTCGACACTGCGGTGATCCTTCTATGGGTGGCGGGGTGGGCTAAAAGGCCCGTCAGTTGGTCTGAGTGGTGTTGCGGGTGAACAGCTGTTCTCGGAAGTTGGCTGGGGCGAACGGGCTCACGCGCACGACATCCCCGATCACGATCACGGCGGGGTTCGCGACCCCGACGGCCGCGGCCTGCTCGGCAATGGTCCCGAGCGTGCCGATCGTGACGCGCTGGTCCGGCGTCCAGCCGCTCTCGACGATCGCCACGGGCGTCTCGGCGGGCAGGCCGTTCCGGCGCAGCTGCTTGACCGAGTGCCACAGCCGGCGCACCCCCATGAGCAGCACGATCGTGTGGTCGGGCCGTGCCGGGAGTTCGGCGAGCTCGTCGTGGCCCGTCACGACGCTGAAGCCCGTCGCGAGCCCGCGGTGCGTCACCGGGATGCCCGCGGCGGCAGGCACGGAGATCGCGCTCGTGACGCCCGGGACCACCTCGACGTCCACACCGTGCTCGCGGCAGAACTCGGCCTCCTCGCCGCCGCGGCCCAGGACGTACGGGTCGCCGCCCTTGAGCCGTACGACGACGTTTCCGGCCCGGGCCTCGTCGACGAGGATGCGGTTGATCTCCTCCTGAGTGGCCTGATGCGCTCCGGGGGCCTTGCCGACCTCGATAACCCGGGGGCCTCCCGCGTCAGAACCAGGGAGCTCCTCGAGCAGCCCGCGCGGCCCGAGCCGGTCCGCGACGACGACGTCCGCCTCCGCGCTCAAGGGAGTGCTCAGCAAAGACCCCAGGGCACGGCTGC
>NZ_JBKZWT010000088.1:0-13263 GCF_047759905.1 Sinomonas sp. G460-2
AGGGCACCCCAAGGGCGGTTCGCGCCCGTGGGTGACGGCCGGCCACGGTGGGATGATGTCCGCATGGGTACCGTCACGGACTACCTCGACACGCTCACCGGACCGAACCGCGAGACGCTGGCTCGCGTCGTCGCCATTGCCCGCGAGACAGCCCCCGAAGCCGTCGAGGGCACGAGCTACGCGATGCCCGCGCTCCTTATAGAGGGCAAGGGACTCCTCAGCGCCCTGGAGACCAAGAAGCACCTCGCGATCTATCCGTTCAGCGGGCGCGTTCTCCCCCAGCTCGCTGACGATCTGGCGGGATTCGACTGGGCCGCCGGCACTCTGCGGTTCTCGGCGGAGCATCCCGTCCCGGACGCCGTGGTCCGCCGAATCATCGAACTTCGCCTCGCCGAGATCGAGACGAAGCTCGGGCGTAGGTGAGACGCCCGCTGCCCGGTTGGACTCAGCTCGTGTTAGCCGCTAGGTCATTTTGACGTGATCTAATTCTCGGGTGCCCACCCCCCAGCACGATGCGCAGAGAGCAGGAAAAATGGCGGACGCGAGCGTTCCCGAGGGTCAGTACTGGTTCGTCGGGTCCTACTACTCGGACCGAGAACCCCAAGACCAGACGGAGAGGTTCATCGCCGAGGGGATCTGGGAGAACGGGTTTGAGGACCGGTATTTCGACACGGTGAAGTCGATGAAGGTCGGCGACCGCATCGCCATCAAGACCTCGTACGTTCGCAAAGACGCGGGCCTCCCGTTCGACTCTCGAGGCCATGCGGTCCCCGTCATGGCGATCTGGGCCACCGGCACGATCGTGGCCAACCCGGGGGACGGCCGCGGCATCGCCGTGGACTGGACCCGCCTCCCCCACCCTCGCGAGTGGTACCTCCACACCGGACGCCACACCATCTGGAAGGTCACGCCCAGCAACTGGATGCGGGAGTCGCTCATCCGCTTCGCGTTCTGGGATGGGGACCAGGACACCGAACGATTCCGCAACGATCCGGCCTGGGCCAAGCGCTTCGGTGACATCGACCCGAAGCCCGAGCAGCACTTCGAGTGGGCCGCGTTCTACGAGGAGACGGCGACGGCCCTCCTCGCCTACCGCGATCGCCGGGACGAGCTGCTGGCCCACCTTGCCGTCCTCCAGGAGCGGCATGAGGAACTCAGCTTCCTCGTTGACCGCGACCGCCGCGACAACCCGATGCCGCTCAAGGACATCTGCCCCTTCACGGTCATGGGCACATTCAACCGGGGCGCGACGCCGGCCAAGCGCACGGAGATCGCGGCCGGCTGGGCCGAGCTGCTCGGTGTCCAGACTCCGGCGCCCACGAGCTTCGACGGCATCCCACTCCTCAATAACCAGAACTCGTGGTTCTTCCCGACCGCGGGAACGCGCCACAAGGACGACATCGACAGCCTGTGGGACGTGTTCGAGGCGGCCCTCGCGGCCGCGGACTCGAGCGAGGACTACGGCCGCCTCCGGTTCGCCGAGGCCTACAGCCGGGCGAGGGACATCTACCGGGTGGGCACCAAGCTCACCATGGGCCTGTTCTGGATCCGGCCATGGAATTTCGTGCCGCTCGACGGACGCTCGCGGCAGTACCTCAAGACCGAGCTCATGCTCGACCAGGACTTCTTCGCGGCCGACGGGATCGCGTATGTCCAGCTGCTCGACACCCTCGTGTACAAGTTCGAGGATCCGCAGTTCGCCGTGCATTCCTTCCCCGAGCTTTCGTGGACGGCCTACCTCGAGCGGGATGGTCGGGGCGCCCACACGGAGAAGGCCGAGGCGACCGAGATCGAGGACGACGACGATCCGACCCCCGTCTCTCCGCAGGCCAGCTACACGGTTCGCGACATCGTCACGGACGGCTGCTTCGTGCCCGAGCAGGCCCTCAACGGCTACCTGGCCCGGTGGCGGTCCAAGAAGAACCTCATCCTGCAGGGCCCTCCCGGCACGGGCAAGACCTGGCTGGCACGCCGCCTCGCGTACGCCTTGATCGGGACGCGGGACAACAAGTCCGCCCTCCGGGCCACGCAGTTCCACCCGAACTCCAGCTACGAGGACTTTGTGCGCGGCTGGCGCCCCGGGTCCGACGGCAAGCTCACGCTCGTCGACGGCCCGTTCCTCGAGATGGTCGAGCGCGCCAACGCGAACCCGGACGTGCCCCACGTGGTGCTGATCGAGGAGATCAACCGAGGCAATCCGGTCCAGGTCTTCGGCGAGCTCCTGACCCTCATCGAGGCGGGCAAGCGTTCGCCCCGCGAGTCGCTCCAGCTCGCGTACCCCCGCTCCGGCTCGGAGTCCGTTCACGTGCCGAGCAACCTGTACATCATCGGCACCATGAACCTCGCGGACCGCTCGCTCGCAATCATGGACCTCGCCTTCCGCCGACGCTTCGCGTTCGTCTCCCTCGAGCCGAACGTCAACGACGCGTGGGAAGACTGGATGGCGAAGCGGCACAACGTCCCGGCTGGCGACCTCGAACTCGTGAGGACTCGCTTCGAGGCGCTCAACGACCGCATCGCCGAGGATCCCTCCCTCGGCGGCGAGTTCCGCCTCGGCCACAGCTTCGTCACGCCGCCAGCCGAGGAACATGTGGCCTCATTCCACGACTGGTTCCGCGGCGTGGTGGACACCGAGATCGTCCCGACGCTCGAGGAGTACTGGTTCGACGACGCCGCGAAGGCGAGCGCCGCGACCGAGGCGCTCCTGGAAGGCTTCGAGTGACCTCTTCGTCGGCGTGGACGACGGCGGAGGACGGCGGCCCGGGGGTCGTCATCGCGGGCGGGGTGGAGATCCCGCTCCGCAATGTCTGGCTCCTCCTCCTCTACGCGTCGGAGTTCTACCAGTCCGGCCCTGAGGCGTTCGACGGCATCGAGGAATACCCCGAGAAGCTCCCGGAGCTTCTGGCCGAGTTGCTCGTCGCGAGCACGGAGGACCGCCTCAAGCGACCGCTCACGCCGGCTTTCGCGCCGACGTCTCGGGACCTGAGCCGCGTCCGCGGCGCGATCGACACCCTCCGCACCGAGTCGCACCAGCTCCTCTCCCGCGGGCTCGTCGCGTGCCGCTTCGAAGAGCTCACCGTCGACACCGCCCGCAACCGCATGATCCGCACCGCGCTCGATTCGGTCGCGCCCCTGTGCACCGCAGAGGAGCTCTCCCGCCGGTGCCGCGCCCAGTCGCTGCGCCTCGGGAGCCTCGGTGTGGGCGTCCTCAACCTCCGCGCGGGCGAACGCGACCCGCAGCTGCGCCTCACCCGGAACGACGCTCGTGATCGGTCGGTGCTGCTCGCGGCGAAACTCGCCCTCCAGCTCGCCCTCCCCTCCGGATACATGACGCCCGGGCACGGTCGCGGCAATCTCTCGGAACGCCAGTTCCGGCACCTGTTCGAACGTGCCGTCGCCGGGTTCTTCACGGCTCACGGCAGGGGCCGCGGCTGGAAGGTGCAGCGGGGCCGGAAGGTCGATTGGAAGGCGTCGGAGGCGACCGTTGGGCTCGCGGCCGTGCTCCCGCACATGGTGACGGAGGTCTGGATCGACCACCCCGCCACGGGTCGCCGGCTGATTCTCGACACGAAGTTCACCGCCGCCCTCTCGAGCAGCAAGTTCGCGCGGGAGACCTTGCGCAGCGGGCACCTCCTCGAGCTCTACGCATTCGTTCGCGCTCAGGAGTCCCCGACCGATCCTCTCGCGGCGGGAGCAGGCGGCCTGCTCCTGTACCCGGCGGTCAACGGCACGCTCATGGAATCCTTCGTCACGGCGGGCCATCGCCTGGGCGCCGCGACAGTGGACCTTTCGCTCTCCTCCGTGGAGGTCCGCGATCAGCTCATCACCGCTGTCAGGCCGTACCTGGGCTAGCACCGTCACTCCGACCGGCACTGGCCGAGCATCTCACCGGCCTTGCGGTATTCGGCGTCCGCCATCGAGAGCTTGTACTTGGCCTTGATCTCGACGATCCGGACCGCGTACTCGCACCGGAACTGCTTGGCTGGAGGGAGCCACGCCGAGAGGTCGGCGCCGCCTTTCTGCTGGTTCGCGCCGCCGTCGACCGCCAGGAGATTGGCGGGGTCGTTCGCGAAGGCGAGACGCTGCTCCGCGGACCACCGCTGGGCACCCTTCTGCCACGCGTCCGAAAGTGGCACCACATGATCGATCTGGACATCCGCCGAGCGCTCGCCCCGGACGAAGGGGATCAGCCGACCGGTGTAGGGGTCGCTCAACGATCCCGAGGCCACGAGGCAGTCGGCCGTTCCCTTGACGAAGGCCGGGCCGCGCAGATCGCGGGCGAGCACGTCGTTGCGCGTGTCGCAGCCGTTCCGGTCGACGTCGTCCCACGCGGGCCCGAAGCGCTCCCGCGAATAGCCGGATCTCGAGGGCCGGCCCTCGATGGCGAGCGTTGCCCAGGCGCCCTTCGCAGACTCGAGACGCGACGCGGGGACGGCCCCGATCTGAGAAGCAGCCCACGGCGCGGGAGACCCGAGCCCGGGCGGGTCCACGAGCCCCACGAGCCACGCCATCACCACGGCGAGCACCGCGCCGACCGCGCAGGCGGCCACCCTGAGCACGGGACGGTGTCGGCGCAGACTCGGCGACGCTCGCAGCATTGATCCCCCAAAGAACCTTCGTTGTGGTCCTCCCACCCTAGATAGGTGAGGCTTCCGCCGTCGTCCGCGGCACTGGCGATGTGGACAAGACCCGCAGCGGTAAATCTGGGGAGGAACAATGCCCTCTCACGGCACCGCCGCCCCTGCAAGGTCGAACCCTGCAGAGGCGGCGGCGCGCGGGATCAGGAGAAGACCACGTCCTTGGTGGCGTGGTTGTACTCGATGGTCACGGACCCACCGTCGTGGTTGAGTTCGTGGTTCGCGCCGCCCGCAAAGCCGAACGCACCGTAGTTCTCGTCCCACGAACGGTCGATCGCGATCTTGAACGTGTACGTTCCCGCCGGAAGGTCAACCGTGCGGCGCCAGCGGCCCGCCTCCTGATCCAGCTCCATCTGGACCGCGTCGAGGTTCGGCTCCCAGTCGGCCTCGGCACCCAGATGGGTGCCGAAGTCCCCGGCGATCGCGACCGCGTGCGGCTGCACGACGTCCACGACCACGGCTTCTGCCGGAACTGGTTCAGCCGCAATCGCCTCGGCGGCAGCAGCCTCGACCGGAACCTCGGCGGCGGCGCGCTTGGCGGGCGCCTTGGCCGCCTTCTTGGCCGGCTTCGGCGCGGGCGCCTCGGTCGGCACAGCGACGCTCTCGGGGATCGGCGTACCCTCGACCAGCGCGTCGGACAGCGCCTCGACGGTCGGGAACGCGACGAGTGCCCGGAGGCCCTCGTCCGTGATCGACCAGCCTGACCGCCCCTTGACCATCCAGCCCGCCTTGACGAGCTTCGCGGTAGCGCTCGTGAGGGTCTTGTGCCCCCGCGGGATCCCGCCGGAGAGCAGGAACGCCTCGTGCTCATCGAACGGCACCAGCTCGACGGCCGCAGCCAGGACCGCGCCGGCGTTCGGGTTCTCCCCTGCCCAGCGCGCCTCGGCTAGGCCGTCAAGAACCGCCTTGAGTCGAGCTTCCAGCTTGTCGGATGCGTTCTTCGGCATCCCATCCCCTCTCGTTGCATGGATCGTCCTTGCCCACCCATGCTCGCGGGTTACTCGCGGGTCGGGGGGCACGGTGACTGACTGTGACGAGCGTCATCGGCCAGCCATTCAAGAGTCTGACATGCGGGTTTCCGGAACGTTAAGCCGCCGCAACGCTTCGGTACCGACGAGGGGGCAGAATTGTCGGAGGCCGGTGGTGAGATGGTCTTGGGCAGCTTTTCGGGGAACCATCGAAGCGCAAGGGGGTCTCGTGTTCTTCCTCGGCAACCAGACAGACTTGGTGGTCTCGGCGTCGGACATTGTGACGGCGGCGAAGTGCGAGTTCGCGCTGCTGCGGCAGCTCGACGAGAAGCTCGGGCGGGCTCCCAAGCTTGCCATCGAGGACCCCATGCGCGAACGCGCGGCGAAGCTGGGCGACCGCCATGAGCTCGCGGTGCTCGATGACTTCCGCGCGCAGTACGGTCCGTGGCGGCCCGGGCGGAAGGGCGGGGTCGCCGAGATCGAGCCCGCTGCAGTCATGGAGCGCTCGGTGCTCGAGGCGAAGCACGCAGAGTCGCTCGACGCGCTGCGATCAGGGGCGGACGTCGTCTACCAGGCAGGGTTCTTCGACGGGCACTTCCATGGGCGCTCGGACTTCCTGGTCCGGCAGGGCGATGGACGCTACGAAGTCTTCGACACCAAGCTCGCGCGGCACGCCAAGGTGGAGGCTCTCCTGCAGCTCGCGGCCTACGGAGAGCAGCTCGAGCTCGCCGGCTTCGACCCCGCAGACCGAGTGACACTCATCCTCGGGACTGGAGATTGGGCCTCCTTCAGCCTCCCGGACCTCCTCCCGGCCTACCGCGAACGACGGCGCAGGGTTGCCGAGCTCACCGGCGCTCACCTGGCGGAGGCCGAGCCCGCGGAATGGGAGACTCCCGGGGTTGCGGCGTGCGGCCGCTGCGAATACTGCGCCGTCCAGGCCGCGGAGCAGCGCGACGTGCTGCTCGTCGCGGGCCTGAGCCTCTCGCGCCGCAAGAAACTGCGGGACGCGGGCATCTGGACGATCGACGAGCTCGCCGCTTGTGCCCCCAACCCGGTCGACGCGACGCTCGCGCGGCTCCGCGAGCAGGCGCGCTTCCAGACGGGTATCGAAACGGGCGACGGCGGCGCGACAGTTCCAGCCCACGGCGACGATCCCGAGCACGAGATGCGATTCGGCGTCCTGCCCGAGCACACGATCGCGGCGTTGCCTCGCTCGAGCCCCGGCGACGTGTACTTCGACTTCGAGGGCGACCCCCTGTGGCAGGATGCCGCGACCGGTCTGTGGGGGCTCGAGTACCTCTTCGGCATCGTCGAGCCCTCGGTTGACGGCGAACGGCCGCGGTTCCGGTCATTTCTCGCCCACTCCCTCGCCGAGGAGAAGCAGGCTCTGCTCGACTTCGTCGCGTACATCGAGGAACGGCGTGCGAGGCACCCCGACCTGCACGTCTACCACTACGCCGCATACGAGAAGTCCGCGCTCCGCCGCCTGTCCCAGCGGCACGCCGTCGCGGAGGCAGAAATCGACTCGTGGCTGCGCGACGGGCTCCTCGTGGATCTCTACGAGACGGTGCGGCACAGCATCCGCATCTCGGAGCGCTCGTACTCGATCAAGAAGCTCGAACCGCTCTACATGGGCGCGGATCTCAGGACGGCCGAGCTCCAGACCGCGGCCGGCTCCGTCGAGATGTACGCGGCTTTCTGCACCGCCCGCGATTTGGGCGACACCGCGGAGACAGAGCGCCTCCTCGGGCTCATCCTCGAGTACAACGAAGACGACTGCGTCTCGACCCTTCGCCTGGACGCGTGGCTCCGCGGCCTCGCGTCCCTGCGCCCGGGCGCCATCCCGGCGGCACCGCGGCGCGAGGAACCGGCGCTCGAGGTGGCCACCGACCCCGCGGAGGCGCGGCTCTTGCGCTACCTCGGGACCCGCGGCGAGGACGGGACCGAGGCCGGGGACGGGCGGGCTACCGCAGACGATACGGCCGTCGCGCTCCTCGCCGCGGCGGTGCGGTATTGGCCGCGCGAGAAGAAATCGTATTGGTGGGCCCACTTCGATCGGCTCGAGCATCCGGTCTCGGATCTCGAGGGCGCACGGAACGCCTTTGTGGTCCGGTCCGCCGAGATCGTCACCGACTGGGCCCGCGATAAGCAGACGTTCGGCCGCACTCTCCGGCTCCGGGGCCAGATCACGCCCGGTTCCGACTTCCGGGAGGGCAGCACGTGGTTCCGGGAGTTCGAGCAACCGCTGCCGGAGCCACTCGAACCGACGGACTCGCAGGGGCTCGGTCGGAACGGATGGGACGGAACGCGCCTCCTTGAGATGGGTTCGCAGGACGGCGACGACGTGCTCATCGTGTGGGAGAAGACCAAGAAGGGGGTGCAGCCGTACGCGCAGCTCCCGGTCGCCCTCACGGAGGAACAGCCGCTCGGTACGAAGAGCATCGAGGCGGCCCAAGCGGAGCTCGCTGCGCGCGTCGCGGACGTGCTGCCCGCCATGCTCCACCAGCCGGCCGTAGACCTCCTCCGCCGCGCCCGCCCGCGAACCAACGGTGACGCGCCGCTCCCCGCGGCGCCAAACACAACGAGCCTTCCCGACGCGATCGAGTCAGCCGTCCGACTCCTCGATCGCTCCTATCTCGCCGTCCAGGGACCCCCAGGGAGCGGGAAGACGTATGTCGCGAGCCGAGTCATTGCGCGCCTCGTCGCGTCGGGTTGGAAGGTCGGCGTCGTGGGGAACTCGCACGCCGTCGTCGAGAACGTGCTTCGCCGCTCCATCGACGCGGGCGTTCCGGCCGATGCGGTCGCCAAGAAGCCGAAGGACGGCGCGGACTACGGCCCCGACCCGCTCCCATGGCCGCTCGCGAATCAGGGCAACGAGGCCATCGAGTCGCTCCTGGCTCGGTCCGGCGGATGCCTCATCGGCGGGACCACGTGGACCATGACGGGCTCGTCGGTTCCGCGCGAGTCGCTCGACCTGCTCGTCATCGACGAGGCAGGCCAGTTCTCCCTCGCGAACACGATCGCCGTGAGCCGTGCGGCGACGCGGCTGCTCCTCCTCGGAGACCCGCAACAGCTCCCGCAGGTCAGCCAGGGCCAGCATCCCGAGCCCGTTAATGACTCGGCGCTCGGCTGGCTCGCGCACGGCGAAGCGGTGCTGCCCGCCGAGTTCGGATACTTCCTTCCGGAGTCGTGGAGGATGTCTGCGCCGCTCACGGCGGCCGTCTCACGCCTCTCCTATGCCGGGCGGCTCGCGGCGGCGGCCGCGACCGAGTCCCGGTCCCTCTCGGACGTTCCCGCAGGGGTCCACACCGTCTACGTCGAGCACTCGGGGAACGCGACGGCGTCCCCGGAGGAGGCCCAGGAGGTCGTGCGCCAGGTGCGCGAGCACGTGGGCCTCGCGTGGACCGACGGCTCCGGCTCACGCGCCCTCGAGGCGAAGGACGTCATCGTGGTGGCGCCGTACAACGCCCAGGTCAACCTCATCCGGGAGGCGCTCGACGCGGCCGACCTCAAGGGGACCCCCGTCGGAACGGTCGATCGGTTCCAAGGTCAGGAGGCCGTGATCGCGATCGTCTCGATGGCGTGCTCCGACCCGGGCGAGGCGCCACGTGGCCTGGAGTTCCTGCTCAACCGGAACCGCATCAACGTGGCCGTCTCCCGCGCGATGTGGCGGGCCGTCATCGTCCGCTCTCCTCGCCTGACGTCCTACCTCCCGCGGAAGCCTGAGGCCCTTGAGGAGCTCGGGGCGTTCATCGGCCTGTGCGGAGGGTGAAAGGCCCGGGCCGGTCGAACGACCAGCCCGGGCCACCCGCCGTGCGGGCAAGCTCGCCTACTTGGTCGTCGCGTTGCAGGACGCCATCGCGCCCGCTCCGCTCCCCGTGTTCTTGGCGACGCTCTTCCCGTCGATGAAGATCTCGCAAGCCACAGACGCACTCTTGTTCTGGAAATCCGAGGACGTCACGCTCACGGACACGGCCGAAAACCCTGTCGATGTGACGTCCTTAGACCACGCTGAGGTAACGGGAGCTTGGCTCATGCCGTCCGGAGCCCAGTAGTTGACGGTGGCGGCGCCGTTGGTCGTGACCTTGTACTGGATGGTGTGCTGCGCGCTGGCCTGGGCCGAATAGGTGGCGAGGCTCTTCGAGACCTCGTTCGATGCTGAGCTCACGACTGCGACAGCGGCGATGTTCACAATGATCGCCGTAACGAACGCGATGACCGAGAAGACGAGGCCGATGATCGCCATAGCCTTGCCGCCCATCTTGCGGATGAGCGAGATGAGGCCACACACGAAGGCGCCTACCGCGAGGAAGAACGCAACGATGTTCACGATGGGAATGAAGCTGAACACGAAGGCGAGCACGCCGAGGACAAGCGCAACAATCGCCAGCGCGGCGCTGCGGCGCGGCGGCTGCCCCGCAAAGTACGTGGAACTGTCGGTGGGCGTGGGCGTGGTGGTCATGGTTCCCCTCAAGGATTAGGGACGTTGGTCGCCAGCCCCATACCGGCGAACTTCTAACGTCGCGACAATCCTGCCACGAAAATCCGATCATTTTGTACATGTACAACGCTGCCCTCGCGGCCTTGGTCTCCTCCGTCATCGTCTGGGGGCCGGGTCAACAAATGGGGGTGGGCCCAATGGGCCGGCCTCAATGGACCGACTCCCTCGGTGACGCCATCCCTCGGACGGTCATCCCCTACAACGCACCCTGTCGCTGCATGACATTGTCGTCGGCTCCCGTCAGCTGTCGCCGGCGCCTCTGGCATCCTCGCAGCGTCCGTTGCTACGGAGACGCCTCCGCGCCCGAACTCAGTGCCCGAAGATCCGGCGTCTTACGGAGTCAGTAGCACCAGTGGCACCCGAGCTCTCGAACACCCGTCAGCGCTCGAACACGCCCTTCCCCACGTAGGGCGCGAGCCGCTCCCGCTGAACCCCCGTGAGCCGCAGCAAGCGCCCGGACGGCTCATCGACGAAGGCGAGCGCCGTCGTCGCCCGCACGCACTCGTGACCGTCGACGGGGTCGTGGACCACGTAGTCGAGCGTGAGGGCGGCGGCCTTGAGCCCGCTCACCCAGACGTCGACCTCGGCGGGAACGTTGCGATAGTCGAGAGGCTTGAGGTAGCGGACGCGATGTTCGACGACGAGGGCGAGCGTTCCGGGCGGAACGTCGGAGAAGAGCGGAATCACCGGATCGACGCCCGAGGCGCCAGTGCCGCCGGGAGGGCCGAAAGCCGCGATCCGGGCCTCCTCGAGCATGCGCACGATCTGCACGTTGTTGATGTGCCCGTAGGCGTCCATGTCGCCCCAGCGCATGGGGACCTGTACCCGGAGGCGTTGGCCGGCGCCGCCCGCTGATGCCGCGGGCGAGGCGCCGACGTGTTCGGCAGTCGTCATGCCGTCCGGTCTATCACAAGCCTGGCCGGCCGAGCCTCCCATACATTGGGGCCGCGCCCGGAGCGCTCAGTGCCCCGCAAGCACGGCCCCTGAGGGGGGTCGTTCGGACCAGGCGCCGGGACCCGAGCTCGCTGCTCGGCCGCCCCGGCCGGTCTGTTGAGTCCAGCCTACGGAGGCGAGCTTGCGGAGCGGTGTCACCAGTGTTTAATCGCCGTTACGCTCGCGGCCATCTCACAGTTTCCTGAGCCCGAGGGGTCCCTCACCATGCCATTCGGCGCGCATCCAGTCCAGCGCGGCGCGGATCACGGCCTCGGCGTCCTCGGTCGAATCCACGAGCGCGCGGAGCGCGAAGCCCGGCACGGCGAGGCGCGTCACCCCGACGAGAGGACCTCCAGGCTGCCCCGCGAAGCGCTCGGCAAGGAGCTCCCGAAGGGCGACGACGGCGGAATCGTCAGCACGCGGATCCACCACGAGCAGCGAGCCGACGTGCGAGTGGCCGCCAAGCATGAGCGGCCCCAACCCGCCCTCGCCGGGACGGATCAGCAGGTTGTCGACGACGGCGAGCCGCCCGCCGACCCGCACACGGGTCACGAGCGAGAGCTCCTCGAACCGGAACGGCTCCCCGTCCGGCGACCAGCCGTGGGTGACGACCTCCGCAAGCGCGAGCGAGGAGTCCGGGGCCACGTCCGCGAGCGTGTCCTGGTGGTACGTCGCGTCCCGATACGCGATGAGGGCGTCCGGCACCGACTCGAGCCACGCGCCGGGCCCCAGCCCGATCACCTGCTCGGCGCGGGCCGGTCCCTGCGGCGTGCGGTACACCTTCGTGGCGGACTGCGTCGTCAGGACCGCGGACGCGCCGTCCCCGAGGGCCACCCGCGTCGAATAGGCGTCCCCGCCGAGATAGCCCCCGCCAGGATTCACCACCGTGAACACTGGCTGGCCCGCGTCCGGGTAGTGGGCCCGGAGCAGCCGCAGGGAGCCCGAATGGAACTGCTCGACAGCGACGCTCCGGCCCCCGCGGCGAGCGACACTCAGCCGAAGCTCGCCCATGGGGCGAGGACTGAGGCGGGCACCCGCCGTCGTCCGCTCTTCCTGTTGCGCCGTCACGTCAGCGGGGTGCGACCCTGCCGAGGTGACGGCGCAACCGTGGGAAGGCTCGGCGGAAGGCGCGACGTACGCCGTCACGCGAGGTCCGTCATGAGCACGTCGCGGCGGATCCAATCGAGGACGTACTCGAGCCCCTCGTCCGTCTTGAGGTTCGTGAAGCAGAACGGCTTGTCGCCACGGAACGACCTCGAATCGCGCTCCATGACCCCGAGATCGGCGCCGACGTACGGCGCGAGGTCAGTCTTGTTGATCACGAGCAGGTCCGACTTGATCATCCCCTGCCCGGCCTTGCGCGGGATCTTCTCCCCCTGCGCGACGTCGATGATGTAGATCGAGAAGTCCACGAGCTCGGGGCTGAACGTCGCGGAGAGGTTGTCGCCGCCCGACTCGACGAAGATGAGCTCGAGGTCGTCGTGCCGTTCTTTGAGCTCCTCGATCGCGGCAAGATTCATCGACGTGTCTTCGCGGATGGCCGTGTGCGGGCAGCCGCCCGTTTCCACGCCGATGATGCGATCCTCGGGCAGCACGCCGTTGCGGGCCAGGATCTTGGCGTCTTCGATCGTGTAGATGTCGTTCGTGATGGCCGCCATCGACAGCTCGCCGATGAGCGCGCGAGTCACGCGCTCCACGAGTTGCGTCTTGCCCGCGCCGACGGGGCCGCCGATGCCGACGATGATGGGGTCGGCCGCCCTCTTGCTCGCTGCGCCCGTGAGATGTCCTGCAGTCATCGAGGCTCCTTAGCTCATGAACATGCGGGCACGCTGGTGCTCGTGCCGCATCTGGTGGATTTCGAGGGCGGGCGCCGTGGCACCGAAGTGCCGCGGGTCCGCGAGGCGTGAACGGACGACGGCGGCCGGCACCCGCGCGCGCAGCGTCGCCAAGACGCGCTGGCCCGCGAGCTGCCCGAGCGGGATTGCCCGGACGGCGTTGTAGGCCAAGGACGTGAGGGTCGAGTACAGGTACGCCTCCACGAGCGCCTCCTCGTCGAGGCCCTGGCCGGCACCGGCGAGCGCGAAGGCGATCGCGTAATGGCCCCGGCAGCGGCCGCCCGCCACGGCATCCGCATACGCGACGACGGCCTCGGACCGGAAGGCCTGAGCCGCGATCTCGAGCACTCGCCGGCCCATCTTGAGGCTCGCCGCGCGGATCTGCGCCG
>NZ_JBKZWT010000089.1:0-13208 GCF_047759905.1 Sinomonas sp. G460-2
GGTGCGTGGAAGCTTCATGATGCCCTCCGAAGGTGCCCGACGACGGACAGTCGGGCACCTCATCCAAGAGGACGCCACGGGCCCCGCGCAGGTTCATCCTTCTGGCCAAGTGCTCATGCAAGTGCTGCCCAAAACCGCATTTCCGTGGGAGATTTCCCACGGAAAAGCGGCTCAGGGCAGCAGATGCGCGGGCGGGGGAGTCAGAGCGTCACGGCGCGGTCGCGGCCAGCCCCTCCCGCACCGACGGCCACGACTTGAGCACGCGCAGCACGTCCTCGTTCGTCTCCGCCGCGAGGGCGGCCTCGTAGGAGTCGTTGAGGATCTCGTCGAGCGCGACCCGGCGCCCCGCCGTCGTGCTTTTCACGGCGGCCTCGACCATGGCGAGGCTCAGGATGTTGGCGTGAACGCGTCCCATCGGCTCGGCCCCCGTGCGCACGGAGGCGACGAATTCGCGGAGCGAGCCCGCGATCTCCTGGCCGGGGTCGGCAACAGGACGGACGACGGCGCCGCCCTCCTCCGCGGCCAGCCCCACGGTGGGCTCGTTGTCGCCGTCCCACAGGACGGTGCCGCGCTCGCCGGAGATGCGCCAGGAGCCGTTCCACGAGGTCTCGAAGCCGGGGCTGCACCAGCTGCCGTTGAACACGAAGCGGGCGCCGCCGTCGAACTCGAACGTCGCGGTCGCCGCGGCGTTGCCGCCGAACCAGCTCCACGCGGGGTTGTACTCCTCGCACGCGACGGAGAGGGGGTCGGCGTCGAGGAGAAAGCGGGCCATGTCGAACTGGTGGATCGCCATGTCGAGCAGGAGGGGGCTCGCCATCACCTCGCGGAAGCCGCCGAAGCGCGGGGCCTTGAAGAAGTCGACGGACAGGATGCCCACGCGGCCCAGGGCCTCCGACTGGGCCTTCGCGGCGAACAGGTGCCGGTTGTAGCGGCGCGACTGGCTCACCATGAACAGCTGGCCGGTGAGCTCCGCGCACGCCGCGAGCGAGAGCCCCTCCGCGACCGTCGACGCCACGGGCTTCTCCCCGAGCACGGCGAAGCCGGCGAGGAGCGCCGCCGTCGTCACCGGGTGATGCGCGGCCGGGATGGTGACGTTGATGATCGCGTGCGCGCCGGAGCGCCGGGCGAGCTCGACGGCGTCCTGCCCCACCGGGAGGCCCGGCCCGCCAAACTCGCCGGCGGCCGACTCCGCGGCAGCGAGGTCGAGGTCCGCGATCCCGGCGAGCTCGACGTCGCCGTTCGCGGCGATCGCCCGCAGCCACGCCTTGCCCATCGAGCCCGCGCCAACGACGACGACGCGCAGCGGCCCGCCGTCAGAACGGACGACGGCGAAGCCCGGCTGAGCGCTCATGCGTGCGCCTCAGCGTTGGCTTCGGCGTTCGCAGCCTCGCGAGCCTCGGCGATCTCTGGAGCCGCGTGCGAATAATCCGTGCCGTGGAAGAACTCGCCGGTCTCGTACCGGAGGAGGGTCGGGAGGGCGCGCTCGGGTCGGTCGGTAACAGCCCATTCGACGCCGTTCGCGATGACCCGCCGCACGTCGCGGTGGTGGTAGACGGGGTAGTCCTGGTCGCCTGGGCTGAAGAAGAAGATCTTGCCGTGGCCGCGGCGGAACGTGCATCCCGAGCGGAACACCTCTCCCCCGCTGAACGAGCTCACGAACACGAGCTCGTCCGGCGCGGGGATGTCGAAGTACTCGCCGTACATCTCCTGGGCGGGGATGTCGATGGGATGCGGGACGCCCTGGGCGATCGGGTGGGTCGGGTTGACAGTCCACACGAGCTCGCGGTCCTGCTCGCTGCGCCAGCGGAGGGTGCACGTGGTGCCCATGAGCTTCTGGAAGATCTTCGACCAGTGGCCCGAGTGCAGCACCACCAGGCCCATGCCCGAGAGCACATGCCGATGAACCCGCTCGACGACCTCGTCGCTCACCTCGCCGTGGGCCGCGTGGCCCCACCAGGTCAGGACGTCCGTCTCGGCGAGGACGTTCTCGGTGAGGCCGTGCTCGGGCTCGTCGAGCGTCGCGGTGCGGACAGTGGCTCGGGAACCGAGGTTCTCGCGGATGCCCTCCGCGATGGTGGTGTGCATGCCGTCGGGGTAGATCGCGGCCACGTGCTCCTCGCGGAGCTCGTGCCGGTACTCGCCCCACACGGTGACGCGGATGCGTGGTGTCATGAGAAATCCTTTTCCTCTCGGGTACAGTTACTTGACGGCGCCGCTGGCAGTCCCGGCGGCGACGAACTTCTGGGCGACCAGAAGAAGGACGACGGCGGGCAGCGAGGCGAGCACCGCCGTCGCCATGACGGAGCTCCAGTCAGTGACGTACGAACCGATGTACTGGTACAGGCCGAGCGTGACGGGCCGGACGGCGTCCGTGGTGGTGAGCGTGAGGGCGAACAGGAAGTCGCTCCACGCGAACAGGAACGTGAACAGCCCGGCGGTGATGAGCGCGTTCCGGCTCACCGGAAGCACGATCGACCAGAACACGCGCATGTGCCCGGCCCCGTCCACGCGCCCGGCCTCGATGATCGAGGAGGGCAGCGACCCCATGAACGCGCGGATGATGAGGATCGCGAACGGGATGCCGTGCGACGAGTCGGCGAGGATGAGCCCACCGATCGTATTGAGCAGGCCGAGATCGTTGTACGCCGTGTACAGCGCGTTCGCGACCACGATCCCCGGGATCATCTGGCTGATGAGGATCGCGAACAGCACGACGTTCGTGCCCCGGACCTTGAAGTGGCTCAGCGCGTACGCCGCGGGCGCGGCGATCGCGAGGCTCACCACCACACTCCCCAAAGCCACCACGAGCGATGTCCCCAGATTCTGGCCCTGCTGCGCAATGGCCGTCCCGTATCCCGAGAAGTCGGGGTGGATGGGGAACCACGTGGCCTGGATCGTCGTGCCGTTGGGTTGGAGCGAGGCGTTCACCATCCAGTAGACGGGGAACAGCATGATCGCGAGGAACAGAATCCCGAGCGCCGTGTACGGCAGGCCCGTGCGCTTGGCCCGCGCCACCCGGGCCGGACCCGGTGTCGGCCTCTTGGTGGGTGCAGCAATAGCAGTCATGGTGCCTCCTTTCAGTCCTCGACGCCGCGCCGGCTGGCCCGCAGGTAGAAGAGCGCGAACACGAGCGAGATGAGCACGAGGATGTTGCCGAGCGCGGAGCCCTGGCCGAACTGGAACTGTTGGAAGGACAGCGCGTACGACTGGGTCGCGATCGTCTGGCTCGCGTTGGCCGGCCCTCCCCCGGTCAGCGCCAGGATGATGTCCAGGACCTTGAGCGTGTAAACCACGCCCAGGACCAGGACCACGTTCACCACCGGCCGGAGCATGGGCCACGTGACGTTCCAGAACGAGCGCCAGCCGGTGGCGCCGTCGAGCGCGGCGGCCTCGTAGAGCTCGTCCGGGATGTCCTGGAGCCCTCCGTACAGGATCGTGACGTTGAATGGGATGCCGATCCAGACGTTGACGCCGACCACCGCCACGAGCGCGAGCTGCGTGCTCGTGAGCCACGGGACCCCGTTCGGCACGATGTGCAGCGCCTCGAGGAACTGGTTGAGCGCCCCGGAGTCCTTGTCGAGGATCCACTTCCACACCGCGCCGCTCGCGATGAGCGGGATGAGCCACGGCAGCAGGAGCAGCGAGCGCAGCACCCCGCTCAGCGGGAACTTCTTGCGGAAGAACACCGCGAGCGCGAGGCCGATCACGAACTGGCCCACGATCGAACCCGCCGTGAACAGCGCCGTGTTGAGCGCCGCCGTCGTAAATATCGAGGAGCCAAGGACCGCTGCGTAGTTCGCGAAGCCGACCCACGGTGCCTCGCCCGTGTAGAAGGTCGCGGTCCCGTAGTCCTGGAAGCTCATGATGAGGTTCTTCACTACGGGGTAGCCGAAGAACAGCGCGAGGTAGACGGCCGCGGGGATCAGGAAGAGCCATTGATACAGGCTCTCCCGGCGCTTTCTGGTGCCCCGCGGCCTCGCGGTCCCGGCCGAAGCGGCGCGGCGGATCGGCGCTCGGGTGGTGGTCGGCTGTGATCTTTGTGGCGGTGCCACGCGCTCAGCCGTTGGCACGCGTTCACTCATGGTCATTCGTCTTACCCGTTCTGGGCCTGCTGAAGGGCGTCCGACGGCGTGGCCTTGCCCGTGAGGGCAGTCTGGATGGCCGTGTAGATCTTGGTCGCGGCCTTGGGCCAGTCGGCGCCGAGCTCGCCGGTGCGGGCGCGGGCGGTCTTGATGAGGTCGGTGAAGACGGCGAGCTTGGGGTTGTCGGCGGCGAACTGGGACGCGAGCGTGGTCTTGGACGGGACCGTGTTGCGCTGCTTCGCCATCGAGGTCTGCATCTCGTCGCTGTTCATGCACGCCACGACCTGCGCGGCCTTGGCCTGCTTGGCCTTGTTGCCGGTCTGCGGGACCGTCCACGTCTCGCCGCCGAGCGGGGCGACCTCGGTGTCCGAGGCGGACTTCACGGGGAGCTGGACGATGCCGTAGTTGAGGCCCTGGACCTTGTCGAGCGTGGGGAGCTGCCACGGGCCGTTGACCATCATCGCGGCCTTGCCGGCCACGAACTGGTCCTTGACGTCCGCCTGCTTCCAGTTCAGAACGCCCGACGACGCCGAGCCGGACTTCACGAGGTCCGTCCAGAGCTGGAGGGCCTCGGTGGTCTGCGGGGTGGCGATGTTCTTCTCGTCGCCGCCGTTGCTCCACATGAACGGGAGGAACTGCCACGTGCCCTCGTAGGTCGCGTTGGCGTCGAAGGCGAGGCCGTACTGGCTGCCGCTCGTGAGTTTCGCGGCCGCGGCCTTGAGCTCGTCCCACGTCTTGGGCGGCTGGACGCCGGCCTTGGCGAGGAGGTCCTTGTTGAAGAAGAGGGCGATCGTGTTGACTGTCGGGGCCAGGCCGTAGACCTTGCCGTTGTACGTGCCGGCCTGGAGCACGCCCTGCGCGAAGCCGTCCGTGCTGACGTTGAAGTCGCTCAGCGGGGCGAGCGCGCCGGTCGCGGCGATCTGCTGGAGGTCGGGGTTGTCGAGCATGAGGACGTCCGGGAGCGTCTTCGACGACGCCTGCTGGAGGACCTTCTGGATGAGGGACGCGCCCGTGATGGTCTGGCGGTCGAGCGTGACGCCGGCCTTCTCGGCGCACTTGTTCAGGGCGTCGCCGATGAACGACTTGTCCGGTTCATTGTTGTAGTAGTCCAGCACCGAGATCGTCTTGACGTCCGCGTTCGACGACGCGCTGTTGCTCGCGCCGCAGCCCGTCAGGACCGCTGGGATCGCCAAGGCCGCGAGGGCCAGGCCGGTGCGGACGGTGAGGGAGGTTCGCTTCATTGGGTTCTCCTGTTGGTGGTTGTCGATGCGTATCGACGATGCGCATCGATTCGGACCGGGCGTTGCTCTTTCTCGGGGGGGTACTCGCCGTCAGCGGTGGGCGCGCGGACGGATGGTGCTCTTCCGGCGCTTCAGCACGGGCCGGATGAGCTCCAGAGCCTCGTGGGGCCTGGACGTGGGATCGGTGAGGTCGCGGACCATCCTGTGGACCGCGCGGCGGGAGACTTCGTCTGGTTCCATCCAGATCGTGGTGAGCGGGATGCGCTGGCGATCGGCGATCCGGTCGGGGCAATTGACGACGACGGAGACGTCCTCCCCGAGGACGAGCCCTAAGTTGTTGAGGGCTTCGACGAGGAGATCCTGATTGGCGCCTTCGGGGGCGATGAAGGCTGGGATTCCCCTGTTTTCGTTGAGGGCCTTGGTGATGGCCTTCTCCATGCCGGCGATGGTGACGCGGCCTGGAGTGCGGATGACCTTGATGCCCGTGGCCGTGGCCGCCTTGTCGACGCCGCGGTGGAACCGCTTCACGTAGTTGACGTGGCGCGTGACCACGGTGTCCTGCCAATCGACGAGGATCACGTTTTCGTGGCCCAGCCGTGCCAGTTCCTCGACGCACATGGCCCCGGCGAGCTCGAAGTCGGCGTCGATGCACTCGAGCCCGGCATGATTCTCGGGGATGCCGATGAGAATGCTGGGGACCGGGAGCGTGCGGATCACGGGGACACGGGCGTCCTCGCGCTCGACCTGCATAATGATGAGCCCGTCGACAAGCTGCTGGCCCACGACGCGCTCGAGGCCCTCGGGCCCCTCGTCGTCGGTGACGAGCAGGATGTCGTAGTCGCTCTGCCGGGCCGTGGCCGCGATGACGGAGATGAACTCCATGATCGAGCCCATGTGCAGGTCGGGGACGAAAGGGATCGCGAGCCCGATAACCTGGCTCCTCCGGCTCGCCAGCGCCCTCGCACCGGCGTTCGGCCGGAACGCGAGCTCCTCCATGGCCGCCTCAACGCGCTTCCGAGTCTCCTCAGAGATGGGCCGCCGGCCGCTCATGACGTACGAGACGGTGCTCTGCGAGACGCCCGCCAGGCGGGCTACGTCCTTGCTGGTCGGCATCGCGGGTCACCTCCTCGTGCTCGTCGAACCGTATCGTCGATGCGTATCGAGGACGAGTATGGCATGGGTCACAGGGCGAGGGCAAGGGGACCATCAATAGGGTCAACGCGACAACCGCCCCAATCGAGGGTGATTTCTAGACGCCGGCCCAAAAGCGCATACGCTGGTCTCGATCGTCAACCCAATAATCCAGGAGAAAATCTTGGCTCGCGTACGCTCAATCCAGAACGGGCACCAATCCGTCAAGGCTCACCCGTCCGAAGTCGACTGCTTCTGGCAGGCGGTGACGTCAGCAGACGGCACGAAATACCTACATCTGTCATCCTTTGGTTCGGACCAGCGGCAAAGCGAGCCTAAGAGCAGCCAGTCCCTTCAGTTCGACAGGGAACAGGCGGCGGCTCTGCTCAACGCAATCAAAAACACATTCCCACGGATAGAACAGTCAGTCTGACAGTCATGCCCGCGTCAAAAGCACTGACTCGTGCATTGGGCTCCCCATCGCCATCTCTGCCAACCGAACATGGATGGCGGCCGCAGCGAGTCGGACTGGCTGCGGCCGCCGCTGATTGTTGGTATCTCGCAACCGAGACGCCCATCGAGTTGACGATCTTGTTGATGTGGGTGAAGTGCATCGTGCGGCCTGTGCTGTCCGACATCCCGCTGATGATGCCAGCCAAGCTTGCCGAGGATCCACCATTGTTGACGAAGACCGGACCGCCGCTGTCCCCGCGCTGGACGAGCCTGCATGGTGCTGAGGCGCGGTCGATGCCGCAGGTCAGGACGTTCCCCTCGTACGTGACGCAAATCTCCACCAGATCAACCGTACCGCCGCAGGAGATCGTGGTTGGTTCGCGCGTGCCGCCCGCCGACTTTCTCGGCGGGCTCAGGCGTCTCTTCAACCGAGTCGCCGTCCTTGGCGCGCCTAGTGTGCCCCACCCCACCGGGCCGGCCCCGCCGTCGTCGTCCGTTCCTGTCGCTCCGACCTGCGCAACGGGACCTCACCCGGTGCCCGCCGCCGTCACCAACCGCCGCGCGTCGGCGTGTGTCCTTGTCGGGCGTCGTCGGGCATTGCCATTTCAGCCCGCAGGCCTAGGAGTCGGATCGGACGGCCCGCTTCAATTCCGGCCGCGAGGTCCAAGGCCCGAGCGAGGATTTCGTCCCGGTCGAAGGTCTCGGGAATCTTCTTCCCGTAAGTCTTGGTGATGAACGGCGCGTACCGGACCTTGAGTGTCAGCCCAATCACGGGACGTCCTTCAGCAACGACGTCCTCAAGGACGTGCGCTGTCAGCTCCCTCACCGCGTCGTCCACCTGGGCAGGCTCGGTCAGGTCGCGCTGGAAGGTGGTCTCCCGGCTGTGCCCGCGGGCAACCCACGGGGTGTCGTCCACAACGCTGGCGGCGTCCCCACGTCCGAGCTGGGCGTACCAAGGACCCATCCTGGGGCCGAATTCCGAGACCAAGTCCTGGGGGTCGGACGCGGCGAGCTCGGCGACAGTGTTAATTCCGAGCTTGCCCAGGCGGGCCGACACTCTGGCTCCGACGCCCCACAGGTCCTTGGTGGGCCGACTCCCCATGACATCGAGCCAGTTCCCGGAAGTGAGACGGAAGACACCGGCCGGCTTGCCGAAACCGGTGGCGACCTTGGCTCGGACGAGGGTGTCGCCGATGCCCACGCTGCAATGCAACCGCGTTCGCTCCAGGACAGCGGCCTGCACCTGCCGCGCGTAGGCTTCCGGATCCTCAGTCTCGACGCCAACAAAGGCTTCATCCCAGCCCAGCACCTGCACCGTGGCGCCGGGCTGATCGCGCAGGGTGGCCATCACCGTTTCAGACGCCGCTAGGTAGGCCTCGTGATCGACGGGCAGGATGACAGCGTCCGGCACCTTCCGGGCCGCGATGCGCAACGGCATTCCAGAACCGACCCCAAACGCCCTGGCTTCATAGGATGCGGTCGACACCACGGCTCGTTCTGTTGGGTCTCCCCGACCGCCGACAATGATCGGCTTGCCCGCGAGCTCCGGCCGTCGGAGAACCTCGACCGCCGCGATGAACTGGTCGAGATCGACGTGCAGCACCCACCGGGTTCCGCTCACGCCACCAGTGTGCCCTAAAGATTGCTGACGGGCATCGGCTCTCCCTAGGAGATGACCATCAGAGGCCCGTGGTCGCGCGCTCTCTCCCCCGCGCCCCAAGGATTATCCACGATTGTCGCGAATGGGCAGGGCATACCGCAGGACCTGTCCGGTGATTTTGACTATCTGATCGTTGAGAGCCAAGGTCATGTCTTCGAGCAGCGCAATCGAGCGCTGGGAAAGGTCGTCCGACGCATCGAAACCCCTACCGACGAACCACTCGTCGAAGAGCTTCTGCTGAACCGCGTCCCGCGGTTCCGACGAAGCCCCGAGGGTTTGGACTTCAAGCCAGAGGTCAGGCTCATCTTTACCCCAACCGTCGTCATCAGTGACGAGACTGAAATAATGAGGGAAGAATGCACGATCCATAAGAACGGTTCGAGCCTTTGCGACGGCAACCTGCTCACCCCACGCCTGGCCGCCTGGAGATTCCACGACCGATCCATCAAAGATGTGAGCCATGCCATCGAGCGAAGCGCGCAGCCCGGCCAGTTCCGCGTCCAGAAGGTACTTCCGCTCGTGCACTTGGGACTCTCGCTCAATCACTGTCAACCGCTCACCTTCCATCTCTGTGAACTCCTCCCCCTTCCAATACGGGTGAAGGGCGCCCTTCAGCTGAGCAACCTCTCGATAGACCCGAGTCATAGCGCCAGAGCATTCCATGGCGCGGGCCGCGAGATGATCCTTGATCCCGCGGTCCACGCCACTTCCCGCGAGGCGCACGCCTCGCCAACCTAGGACCGCGGCAACAACGACGCCGGCCACTGCCATCGCAGCAGTGACTATTTGGGAGAGGTCCAAGAAGGTTTGCCAGATTGCAGCGGACATCGCTCGTACTCCTAGGTGCTCATAAGCCGAATCCCACTAACGGCGCTGCGCGGGCGGTATCCGGGAGTATCCGCGAAGTCCTCCGCAACCGCGCAGAAACAACTATCGGCAAGTCAGGTCGCGGCATAAGCACGGTCTATTAGGGCTTTCGTCGATTGAAAAGGGTCAAGGTGCGGTCCCAGTTGCGGCGCGCGGGCGAGATGGCAAGCCCAGACCCTGATGCCTGCTCAAGTTCTGGTCGATGTCGGCTTGGAAATCGCCCTATCCTCACGCGAGCGCTTTCCGCCAAATGGTCCGGCTTAGTCGGCTTCGCCCGCCGGAGGAGTCCCAACGTGATGATGTGGCCCGGCCTGCCGCGAACGGGGAAGCCTATCGCGCCGGCGTCGCTCCCCGGACCCGGAGAACGCCCACCGTGTCTCTCCGGCTGCGGTCGGGACGTCGGCGGGATGACGGTCACGGTTCATACCCGGCCATGACCACCGGGTGAACCCCGCAACGGGCCCACATTGGAAGGGCTACCGTCACTCCATGCTGGTCACTGCTGTCCGAGGTGAAGCGAACCCGCTTGGTCGCTCAGGAGTAGAAGCCGCGAACCACTCGTCGGATTAGAGGATTCCAGGCTCTCGGGACTGAGGAGATCCCCGGTGGATCACTATTGATCGCCTGATGAAGCGTCGAAAGGAACGAGCCCGGGGAATCGCATCCGGCCGGCACCCGAAGAAACCAGCGATATCCTTGGGGCCGCGGAGGGATCCCAGCGTCGGCAAGATACTCGTCTATCGAATCTTCGATGGTGGCTCGGTCACGGTCCGTAAGAGGCTCGTAACGCACGTCTGCACCACCTCGGCGCGACACAGTGACCCTGACCGTCTCCCCTTCACCGGATCTCGGTACACGACTCACGTTTTCGGGGCCTGCAAACCAAGCGATCACCGCATCCCGACCGGTTTCGTTGAGAAGGACCCAGCGATCGTCTGGTTCAGCAATCTCAAAGTCATCCCACATGGGCCTCACCATCCTGCCAGACCGGCGTCGGGGGCCAGCCACCGACAGACTGACGCCCGTCGCATGTCAGATCACGGGAAGTAGCAATTGTCCGTTCAGAGGCAGTTAAACGTCTCCGTCGCCAGATTGCCCGCCCAGTAAGTAGGGTACCCGGACGGCGTGAAGACTGTCTGGAAGGCCCCGTGGTAGTTGTTGCTGTTTCTCAAGTAGTTCCCATAAATTACGCCGTGGTCATGGCGCCACGTCGGACTGTACGTCGTCAGCGTCACATTAGGTAATCCATGATTGCCGCAAATGACGGGAATCCAGCCGTGTTCGACGCATTGCACCTGTGACGACGAGAACGACAGCCGCGGCCCATTGTCCCAAATCAGCGTCACACGCCATTGAGCCTGTCGACCATTGAGATTTGTTCGAATGATCGCATCATAGTTTCCTATGACACCAGACTGGTTGCCATAGGCCGCGTTGCCCTTCGTCTCTGACACATAGGAATTTATCTTTCGATGGCAGACAGTGCCGAATTCGCACCAACTATCAAGGTCGTCAGCCATCGCCGTGACCTTTGAGGGCTGTCGGGCCGCGCCATAATCAGTCGACTTCTTCGGTATGAACTGCTCCGACGACCGGCCGGCAGAATCACGATTGATGGTGAGGCCCTCGGCGTTACAGACCCACTGCTGTACCTTCATCTTTAGCGCCAGGTCGACGCAAGGTTGTAGCCCGGGGCGCACGGGGGATCCACCCGAAGGCCCCACTTTTGCCGGCTGGAGATTCACTGCCGTCGATGCGTGGGCCGGACCAACCCACACCATCACGACTGCCAGGCATGCGAGAAATGCGACAGCTACCCGCCCAACAGAGGGCCAAAATCGTGGACTACTATTCTGACGCGAGTGATCGACACGTTGTTTCATTATTCCCCCTAGTGCGATTCTCAGTCGGGTGCTGAGATACGGCAATCATCGCAACCACCGTGCACCGACCATCTCCCGGCCGGAGAATCTTGTCAACACTTCAGCGCTGCCGATTCGGCGAGCTTAGAGCAAAGCGCAGAATTCTAGGATGCGGGAGAAATGAGCAGACTTCGGACGCCCATAGTATCGTCCACCTCGTCGACGACGCATCAGTGGACCACCACTGATTTTCGAAATCAGAGAACGTTCCAACACGGAATTCGGGGGCCCGACACTGAGATTTGGAAGATGGCTGGATCAAAGCCATTCGAAGCTCCCAGGCACCCCGGAAACATCCCACCCCGCCCCGAACTCACCCGAACGTGAACGAATACAGCTCCAGCCCAGGGCTCGCCGTAACCTCCATGGTCCCGGTTTGCGGCGCAGTTCCGTCGAGCAGCACGTAAGAGCGCGGGGTTCCGTCCACGCTCACGGTCCGGTCGCCGTCGGGCGCGTGGACGGTGAGCGTCCCGCGGCCGCCGAGCACGGCCTGGACCTGGCGCGCGTGGAAGTTGAGCCGGACGCCCGAGGGTGCGGAAGCGCCGCCGTCGTTCGCGGTGATCCGCTGGGAGTCGAGGGTCCACTGCCCCGACAGCGCGAACGAGTCCGCACCCTGGCTGGACGGGTACGCGAACTGCCCGGTCCCGGACTTGTACGGCTGGTCGCCCGCGTAGTTGACCTGCTTCGCGACGCCCAGGAAGGTCTCCGGCGTGGTGCTCCCCGCGGTCGGACCTGAGTCCTTGCCCTCGACCGGGCCCGGCAGTGCGGCCCCCGGGTGTGCGTCGGCGAGCAGCTGCCGCACGAGATTCTCCGTGTTCGCGTATCCACCCTCGCCCTGCTGGATGTGCCGCACGTTGCCGTTGGCATCGATGAGGTATTGGGCGGGCCAGAAGCGGTTCCGGTACGCGGTCCACGTCGCGTAGGCGTTGTCCATGGCCACGGGGTAGTCGATTCCGTGCTCCTTGACGCCGGCCTCGACGTTGCGCTGCTCGCGCTCGAACGCGTACTCGGGCGTGTGGACGCCAATCACCTCGAGCCCCGCGGCCTTATAGGCATCGTTGAGCTGGACGATATGGGGCAGGGAGCGCTGGCAGTTGATGCACGAATACGCCCAGAAGTCGATCAGCACCACCTTGCCGTGGAGCGAGCTCAGGTCGAGCCGCTCCGAACCGATCCACGCGGTCGTCCCGCGGATCGCCGGTGCGGGTCCGCAGTCCTCGAGCGAAGTGGCACCTTGGGTGCAGCGGTCCAGGCCGCGGTTCTCGTCCGTGACGAGGCCGCCGAGGTCGAGTGGGCTCCCGGCCTGAGGAGCGAGCTTGTCCTGGAGTGCGGCGGTGTAGTCGGGGATGAGGCGCTGAAGCGCCGCCGGCAGGTCGAGCGCGAGGCCCGCCGCGAGGGCGATCATGAGCGCGCCGGCCACGATCCGGACGGTCTTCTGACGCCGGCGGAACGCCTTCAGGCGCTCCGCGAGCCCGCGGCCCGCGAGGGCGAAGAACAGGAGCGGCACGGAAACGCCGAGCGCAAAGGACAGGGTGAGCGCCACCGTCTCCGGGCCGATTCGTCCCGTCGCGCCGGAGACCGTGATGGCCGCGAGGACCGGCCCCGCGCAGGGCACGAACACCGCGCCGAGCGCGAGCCCGAGGCCCAGGCCACCGCGACGCGCATCGACCCGCCGCGTGGGGATCCAGGCGAACGGCTTCTCGAGCCACTCCTCGACCCGCGGCACCATGAGGCCGAGCCCCACGGCGGCAAGGACGCCGATCCCGGCCCAGCGGAACACATCCTGGGGGACACCCACGAGTCCCAAGACCAGGGAACCCAGCAGCGTGAACGCGCTGAAGCTCAGCACGAG